>CALFCE010000057.1 GCA_937951215.1 uncultured Granulosicoccaceae bacterium | reverse complement strand
TGTACCGGACACCGGTACCCAACCTGAGATCCGCACGAATCTCCGTCGCATGCTGCTGCTGAATCTGCCTTGACAGCCTGCTATCAGGATCATTCAGATCGCCAAACACGATGGCATTATGGCCTTCGGCCTGACACGCCTCAGCGCAGGCCGTCTGCCTGTCCTCGCCCTCGTCAATGCGGTGAACGCAGAGCGTACAGCTTTCCACGGTACCCATGCCTCGTGGAGCCCAGGATTTTTGTTCAGTCAGCGGCTCATGGATAAAAGAGCGGGCTTTGTACGGACACGCCATCATGCAATAACGGCAGCCGATGCAGGTATGCTTGTTAACCAGCACAATACCATCAGCACGTTTGAATGAGGCGCCCGTCGGGCAAACATCTATACAAGGCGCACTATCACAATGCTGACATATCATCGGCAAAGATGATTCACGTTCAGTCAAACGATCTTTCAAATCAATCTTGCGAATCCACTGAGCGTCAGTGCCCTTATCATCTGTTGACACATCGATACCGTGTTCTTCATGGCAACCCCGCACGCAGGCATCGCAGCCACTGGCGCATTTGCTGGTATCGATCATCAAACCCCAGCGTTTAGAATCCGTGACGCCAGCCGGGTTTGTTTTGGCTCGCAATTCAACCACCGTCAACGGCATAACAGAAGCTGCACCCAGCAGCCCAACTGTTTTGAGGAACCGGCGTCGTGCCGATACCGACAGCTCGGAGGCCATGGGCGGTGCTGATCGACTCTCCGGACAGGTCGGGTCAGCAGCAGGTTTGGCGTATTTTTCGGATGTATCAGTCACCAAAGACACCCCCGGAGTGGCTGCAGGCTGCTGGCAAGGGCCATTTGAATGAGCCAGTTAGAGATCACTGCTCGCGGCCTTGTCGGGTTTCGCTGCATGGCAGCTAAAGCAGTCTATTTTGACAGCAGCATAGGTATGGCAGCTCGCGCAAAACTGGCCCTTGTCATCTATCCGCACATGCGCACCATCCGCATCTTTTTGTGCATGACAATCAACACACTCGACAAGGCTGAAGGGCTCCTCACGAATACCCTTCAGCACGGTCTCGTCACGCTGATGAATGATCAAGTCCATATGATTGCGGCGCATAAAATCGGTGTCGGCAACACAACTGTCACCCTGTCCACGCGGTATAGCCGGAGATTCAGCTGCGGTCAGATTGACAAGATAAAAAACCGACAGCATCCCAGTCAGTGCAGCACACAACAAGGCAACCGAAGAATGAGTCATCCGAACTCGGTTGATAGAAGACCTTGCGATACTGGCAAAAAACAATCGCATCGGCTAGTGGCCCATACCCATATCAATGTAGCCGGACGGACAGACGTCGGCACAGATGTGACAGCCAATACATTTATTGTAATCCGTATCAACATAGCGGCCGGTTGTGCTTTTATCCTTTTTGACACGAAACACTGCATCCTGTGGGCAATATATAACACAGTTATCGCACTCGAAACACATACCACAACTCATGCAGCGACCAGCCTCAGCCACTGCCTGCTCTTCCGTCAAAGCAACAATCCGCTCCATAAAATGCCCGAGAACCTGTTCTCCCTGCGGCACATTTTCATCACGTTTGACACGCGCCTCTTCTTTCCAATGTCCTAAAAACAGCTCATCCGCAGCAGCAATCTCATGTGCAGACCGGTCTTCGTAGTTGTGTACGACTGCATCTGACACATCAGTGCCCCAATCCTGTACCGCAGCATACTCGGCAGGTTCAAGAGAAGACTCGCGAAGCTTCTCCATCAGATTAAAATGATGGACATCCACCTTGGGTCGTTTGCTGACTTCCTGACCGCGTAGATACAAATCGATCGTGTTAGCAGCAACAGAGGCCTGGCCAATCGCTGTTGTCAGCAAGTGCGGCCTGATAATGTCACCAGCCACGAAATGTCCATCACGCTCCGGCACGCGGTAGTAGGCATCTGAATCGATAAGCCCACGACCGTTATCCATCTGTTCAAGGCCCTCCAGATTTCCACCTTGCCCTATTGCTGAGACGATCAGATCAGCTGCTATTTCACGCTCCGTACCCTCGACCACTTGCGGTACACCTTTGTCATCCAGAGTACATTCTGATAGTACGATACCCGTGGCCATACCTTGTTCATTGGTGATGATTCGGACTGGCATGACTCCGTTTAAAATAGTGACACCTTCGGTTAATGCGTCATGAACCTCGTGTTCAGCTGCGGTCATTGCGGTGCGCGGCAATAGCGAGGTCAAGGTGACGTCTGCGCCACTACGATTGGCAGCCATTGCGGCATCATGTGCAACGTATCCATGGACCACCAGCTCGGGTCTTTCCTGCGCATTGAGTTTGTTTATTTTGCCCAATCGACGGGCCACTGACACAACATCGATGGAGGTATCTCCGCCACCCACACACACAACCTTGTCAGTTGCTACCTGTAATTTACCGGTATTAAAAGCCTCCAGAAACTTGACACCACTGACACAATTCGGAGCATCACCGCCCGGCACTGGCAGAGCCCGACCGGATTGACAGCCCAGGGCCCACAGCACAGCATCAAACTCACGGTCCAGCTCCTCCATCGAAACCTGGACACCAATTCGACAGTTCAGGCGAACTTCAATATCACCCAAGGCAAGGATTCGGTTGATCTCGGCATCAAGATGTTCCCTCGGCGTGCGATAACCGGGGATACCGTAACGCATCATGCCACCAAGCTCATCATGATCATCAAACAAGGTGCTTGCGTAGCCTTTGCGGCGCAGTTGATACGCTGCGGCCATACCGGCCGGGCCACCACCCACTATGGCAACACGCTTGTCTGATATCAGCGGAGTTTTTTCAAACTCGAAGCCGTTTGCGGTTGCGGTATCACCTATATACTGCTCCACTGCATTGATTCCAACAAAATCGTCAACATCATTGCGATTGCAACCGGCCTCGCAGGGAGCAGGACAAACTCTGCCCATTTGTGAAGGGAAAGGGTTGGCATCGGTCGATCGCCTGAACGCATATTCCTGCCAGCTCATGTCGCCAGGCGGCTTTTCAACCCCACGGGCTATCTGCAACCATCCTCGTATGTCTTCACCTGATGGACAGCTGCCCTGACAAGGAGGTGTCCGGTTTACATAGGTCGGACACTTGTGTGATTCATCAGCGACAAATATCTGCTCTTCCCAGCGCTTCCACTTGTGCTCGCCATCGCGATACTTGCGGATCGTATGATCCTCGATCTTCAGCGTTTTGCTCCAGGGTGTACTCATCCCATTCCCCATTGAATAGTCGTGGTCATATCTTTATCGTGGTCATAACTCTATCGTGGTCATACTTGGGGCTGCCATACCAGCGCATCTCCAACCAGCTGGTGCACACTGACAATCTGATCCATCTCAAAGCCATAGTAAGGCAGTACTTTGGAGAACTGGCTTTTACAGATCGCACAAATCGCCGCCATATGCGTGATCTGATGCTGTTCGCTAACTTCCTTGAGTGCCTGCATTCGCGGCAAAGCCCCTTTAACCCGCAGCTCGACCAGATCATCAGTTAACAAACCGCCCCCTCCCCCGCAGCAAAAAGTGGCTTCACCAATAGTGTCTGATGGCATGTCATAAAAATGATTACAGGCTGCGCGCAGCACATCTCTGGGCAGCGTAAATTGCCCACCGGGTTTATCCCCCATGCGTGATGCGCGGGCGACATTGCATGAATCATGGAACGTGACCCGCTTGTCGTCGTTTGCTGACGGATCCAGTTTGAGCCGCCCCTGCTGAATCAGATCGTGAGTCACTTCCACAATATGTTGCGGTACCGGATAGTTGCTATCGAGAAAATCAAACGGGCCGGCCAGTGTATTGAGGAAACTGTATCCCACGCGCCAGGCGTGGCCACACTCTCCAAAGACAATGCGTTTGACACCCAGCTCAAGCGCAGCTTCACGAATTCGCATGGCCACTTTCTGCATATTGTCATAGCTGCCAATAAACAGGCCGAAATTGGCAGCTTCCGATGCATGAGACGATATCGTCCAACTTAATCCAGCCTGATGAAAGACCTTGGCATAGCCGATCAAACCATCTATGTGAGGCTCGGCAAAAAAATCAGCCGAGGGGGTGACCAGCAGGATATCGGCTCCCTTGACATCAAGCGGGAATTTGACATCGACACCGTCATCCTCGAGCACGTCCTCTTCAAGCCCTTCCAGCGTATCCGCCAGTGCAGGCTCTGGCAGACCGAGGTTATTGCCAATCTTGTGCACCTTGCCAATAATCTCGTTACAGTATTTTTGCCCGCGCCCCACGGTATCCATAATTTCACGCGCAGCCATTGACACCTCAGCCGTATCGATCCCGTAAGGACAGTAGACTGAACAACGGCGACATTGGGAACACTGGTGATAATATTTATACCAATCATCGAGGACTTCGAGCGTCAGATCTTCAGCCCCGACCAGCTTGGGGAAATACTTGCCGGCAAGGGTGTAATAACGGCGATACACCTTACGCAACAGATCCTGTCGGGCCACTGGCATATTTTTGGGATCACCCGTGCCTAAAAAGTAGTGGCATTTATCCGTACAGGCCCCGCATTTCACACAACTGTCGAGATAGACCTGCAGACCCCGGGAGTTATCAACCAGTTCACCCAACTTGTCGATAGCGACCTGTTGCCAGTCATCGATCAAGTCCCCGGGGAAGCCGATCGACTCCTGATGCTCGGGTTTTGCCACGAAAGGCTGGCTGTGAGCCATGCTGTCGGGGGTGACAATCTGCTTGGGCAGGAACTCACCCAGTTCAGGAATTGGAAACTCTGGAGGTTTGGCCACGGTTTATTCCATCAGTCACCGGCTGAGGAGCGACGAACTACATGCCTGCGCTCACGAGGGTTATCCACTTGATTGCGCGATGGGCTGAAGAACAGCCCCGGCGCATGCAATAATTTTGAAAACGGAAAAACAAGCAGCAGCACAACCACCAACAGCAAGTGTAATAGCAGCATCAAGCCGGCTGGTAGCGAGTTGAACTCAAAGGCCGGTAAACCCAGTGCAAACTGTTTCAAGGCAATAATGTCGATGTGCCAGACATAGCGCATGGCCAAGCCGCTCAGGGCTATCGCCATTAAAAATATCAGCATCAGGAAATCTGAAGGCGCTGAAATGTAGCGCACCCGGTCAACAAGCAGACGCCTCGCAAGCAGGCCGGCAAGTCCAAACAGCATCATCATGCCCGCATAGCGGCCATAAGGGGCAATCAATGCGACCCACCACCACACTGGCTCTGTGAAGTATCGTAAATGGGTCAGCAGAACCAGCAACAGTCCGAAATGAAACAGCCAGCCGAAAATCCATGTCCACTTTGAAGCTTTGAACAAACTTTCGAACAGCACGACCTCGCGTGCCATTCGCAGCACAACCCCACCCACAGAGGTGGGCGCTGGTGTCGTCGGGATTTTAAGCGGTGCTGGTGTACGTGCGTACTTGATCACTTTGGCAGCGGTGGCAATGACAAACACCAGCACTGCCAGATAAATCAATACGCTGAACAAAACGCTCATTCAATGAATGGATGCCGGAACAGGAAAGAGACGAAAGTTCCGAACCAATCAGACACAGCCAGTGGGCTTGGGTAATCCGGCATATTTACAGGCCTGTTTCGCAGGGCCATAAGGATAGAGCTCATAAAGGTACTTGCTGTTGCCCTTGTCCTTGCCCAGCTTTTTACCGATGGCTTTGGTCAGGACGCGCACAGCCGGTGCGATCTGATATTCCTCATAATATTCACGCAAGAAATTGATCACTTCCCAGTGATTCTCTGACAAGTCACACTCATCAGCTTCTGCCATCACAGCGGCTATCTCCGGGTTCCACTCTGACAAATCAGCGAGGTATCCTTCTTCATCAGTTTCAAAACTCTTGCCATTGACTTCAATTGCCATGGGTATCTCCACTCGTAAATAAAAATAAATCCAAACCAAATTCCAGGCGCCAGCATCTGCTGTTGCCGGACGATGTTGCAGTCACACGGTCACAGCCAGGAATGCACTCTTTCGTGGGTTGTCGCCAATTCGACGAAACCGCTGTAGTCCACCACTTTAACAGCCGCCAGTCTGCTACTGGACGACAAGCCTCTCGCCGCCAGATCCGGCTCCAACACATACAAAGCGTGAGCAGCTCCAACCGACTCGAGCTGAGAGGCGATCGCGGTATCTGCCAGTGCGGCCACAACCGCATCTTCAATCATCAAAACACTATCGCCATCGGCCAGACGCGCCAGGCATTGCTCCATTGTCTTTTTTTCAAATGGAGACTTATTAAGGACGTTTAATGTCGACATAAATTCTCCATCTGCTCAGAAAGCCCCATCAGCTTAAAAACCCGCGCCAGCTCAGAAACTAAGTACAACATCTTGATCATTAATCAGTGCCCCGACGTCTTTACGCGCAACCAGTTCGACATCAACCACCAGGTCATCCTGCGCCAGACCTCTTTCTGCCAGCGACTCCTGCTCCACAAACAACTTCTCAACATCGTACATTTCAAGTGCGCGATAAGTCTTGGAAAAATTCTTGAATTCGAGGGCCTCAGGTGCCTGATCCTTTTTTAACTGGAAAACACCGTCATCGAGGAAGAGCATGGTGACGTCCTGATCGAACGCTGCACCGATCAATACGGTTTCCAGCGATTCGAGGGCGTACACGGTTCCGTGAGGTGCCCGGCGGTTAACGTAGATAATCTTTTTCTCTATGCCGCCTGTGTATTCTTCATCTTCCATCGTGTATCAATCCCCAAACGTGATCAGTCGATCAGACTCGATACCAGCTTCAATCAGTTGCCCCAGACCGGAAATCCTGAATCCTTCGGCGATATTAGAGGCATCTTTGCCGTTGCGTTTCATTTCACCCTCATCAACCAGACCACGTCGTTGACAGGCAGCGACGCACAACACGAGATCGACGCCTTTGTCTGCCGCCAGTGCAGACCAGCGTTTCTGGATATGCCGATCATCCTGCGGCGGGGTAGTCAGGCGCGAACCGTTGTTCACTCCGTCATGGTAGAAAAACACACGGCTTATTTCATGTCCGGCCTCCAGGGCCGCGACACTGAACTGATAAGCGCTATCCGAGGCTTGATGTTGGTAAGGGCCTTCGTTGACCAGAATCGCAAATTTCATGACTAGAAGCGAATATGACTTGATGAATTAAGACTTTTACGAGAGCCGCGCCAATTATCAATATGGAATTTGGTAAACGGCAAATCCGTAATTTCAAAAAATCGCGGCCAACCGATACGGTCAATCCAGTCGTTGATACGCTCCCAGTCTTTCGCATCTTCTTTATAGGCGTAAAGGATTTTCTTGACCACGGCAGTCGCCTCCGGCCAACGTGGCGGATTGTTGGGAATGCCTGCTGCTACCAGCTTCTGAAACGATGGCTTGCTGCGCGCATTGGAATGGTTCCCGCCCACCCAGACTGCCAGTTTGGAATGTTCCGGATCATTGATTTGCATCGGTGGGCACGGCGGATAGCAAGCACCGCAACAGATGCACTTCTTCTCATCGACCTCAAGCGATGGCTTGCCATTGACCATGGCCGGACGAATCGCAGCCACCGGACAACGCGCCACCACGGATGGACGCTCGCATACATTCGCCACCAGATCGTGATTGATTTTAGGCGGCTTGGTATGTTGGATATTGATTGCGATATCACCTTGTCCACCGCAATTGATCTGGCAACAAGAGGTAGTAATGTGTACACGATTGGGCATTTCGGCGTTGGTGAATTCGTGCACCAGCTCATCCATCATCGACTTGACGATACCTGAGGCATCAGTGCCGGGGATATCACAATGTAACCATCCTTGCGTGTGCGAAATCATCGCAACACTGTTCTGTGTACCACCAACAATAAACCCTGCCTCGGTCAATGCCTCGATCAGGGGTTCAACTTTCTCTTCCGCGTCGACCATGTACTCTATATTGGAGCGAATGGTAAAACGGACATGACCGTCAGCAAATTGATCACCGATATCGCACAAAATGCGCAAAGTGAACACATCCAGAATCCGTTGGGTACCCGCTCTGACAGTCCAGATTTTCTCGCCGCTGGCCGCAATATGACACAACACGCCGGGTCGTGGGTGAGTGTGGTTTACCCATTGTCCAAAATTTCGCAACATCACCGGATGTAGATATTGCATACCGTCGGGGCAGCCACTCTCGATGGCCTCGCGCATTTTTTTACGCGCAGGTTTTGCTACAGCACCAGACATCAGGCAGCCCCTCCGCCAGCAACGGCGCTTTCTTTTTTATCTCCGGCATCATCAACTCCGGCTCTGCGTTCAAACCATTTTGCCGCTTCATCGTCCCAGGTGTCGGTCCTGACATAGGAACTTTCCCGTGGGTGTGAAATCATGTTGGGATCAACGTCAACTCCAATTCCCTCAAGAAAATTAACCAGTCCGATGCGCTCGATCATTTCTCCGGTTCGTTCGTGCTCCAACGCATTCTCGGCAAAAAAGTCGATCGTCTCTTCCGCGATTTCGACCAGTCGCTCGTAATCTTCTTCAGTTTCCAGACGCATAAACGGCACGATGACCGTGCCAAACAAGTCACCAATCTTCAGGGTGCGCTTGCCACCGATCAAAATACTGATGCCCTTGTCATCACCGGGGCTGAAGGCCGCCGGGACCACATTCAGACAATGCATACAGCGAACGCAATTGCGATTATCAACTTCGATGCTGTCATCATCCTTCAATGACAGGGAATTGGTTGGACAGCGGGTGATAATGTTATCCACCACGTGTTGCCTGCCTTTGCGACCGACATACTCCTTGAACGCGTCCTGATCAACTTTCATATCATCACGCCAGGTGCCAATCACCGCGAAGTCGGCACGTTCGATGGAATTCATGCAATCGTTTGGACACCCGGATACCTTGAATTTGAACTTGTAAGGCAAAGCCGGTCGATGGACATCGTCAGTAAAGTTGTTAACCAGACTGCGATGCACCTTGTGTTCATTGGCACAGGACATTTCACAACGGCTTGAGCCAACACAGGACATGGCTGTTCGAACACAAGGACCGGCCCCGCCGAGGTCAAAACCGTATTCATTGATTTCATCAAAAAAGTGTTGGGTATTTTCGGTGGTAGCACCGATAAACATGATGTTGCCGGTCTGCCCGTGAAAGGTCACCAGACCGGAACCGTGTTTTTCCCAACTGTCGGCAAGGGATCGCAGAACATCGGTCGAGTAGTGATTACCTGCAGGAGGTTGCACCCGCAAGGTGTGAAACTCACGCGATTTCGGAAACATGTCGCCCACTTCTGAAAAACGCGGGATGATGCCGCCGCCGTAACCATAGACGCTGACAGTGCCACCTTTCCAGTAACCTTTGCGAGTTTGATAGGAATGCTCAAGCTGGCCCAGCAGATCGTTGGCCATGTCATTGACCCGATCACTCGGATGCTCGTCACGCAGCCTCTTGATGCCAGATACAAAGCTCGGCCAGGGACCTGGCTCCAGCTGATCCAACATCGGAGTATCATGCTTGTCACCGCCTGATTTGTCACTACCGGGCTCGTTGCCGGGATTGCCGTTAGACTGCTTTTCGCTCATATTTCCACTGTCCGATCGTTACCTGCAGGAGCATAGACACCAGCTCGCTCCGTTGGAGTTTCCTGCGACTCGAGACGGGACTGTTGTGACAACAATGCCCGAGAAATAGACATCAGTCTGGAGTCTGATGCCTGTTAAGTACCTAATTTTAGGCGCTATACCCTGTTTCGCCAATCCACCTTTATGCACAGTCCGCCCCTCTCAGTATAACTAAAGATATACCCCTGACAGACAAGCCCAGTGCACCGGGCTGTCCCTCACCCGATGCAGTCACATAAACAACAGGTTAAGCTAGTAGCCCTTATGACTCCAGAACCCGCAAGCACCCCTCTATCGCAACCGGTTTTCTCGCCAGACAAGCCTGGTACAGGACTTTATCCGCACTGGAGAGATCAGTACTTGCAGGACTTTGAGTCTAAAAGACAGCGGGCAGCTACACATCATAGACTGACACTCAATCTCGACACCACGGCTGATGACGACGCCCTGCAGGCATTGCTGGTGGCCGTGCAGCAACAAGGCTTTGGTCTGTACAAATTTGCCGACGCGACATTCCCGGACAAGGATTTGGAACACGGGGATGTGAAAGACAGGGATCTGGAACACGCTATCGCACAACTGAACGCCAGACTCGGGCTGAAGCATTCAGACCAGGGTGTGCTTAGCGGCAGTGATGGCCTGTCGAGACTTGAAGACGTACAAGACAGTGGGCAAAGACGTTTTCTGCCCTATTCAAATAAAATGATGAATTGGCACACCGACGGCTATTACAACCCCCCCGACGAGCCCGTTCGCACGTTTACACTGCACTGCCTGTCACCCGCCAGTTCGGGAGGAACCCTGAGCTTGCTCGACCCCTATCGTTTGTTGATTTCGGTAACGGAGAATGCTCCGGAATTGATCAAGTTACTGGCTGCGGCCAAAGCCATGACGCTGCCTTCCAATAAAGACGAGTTTGGTCACAGCCGACCTGACCGGCAGGTGCCGGTGTTATTCAATTACCCTGATCATACACCCGGACTTCGGTTTACAATGCGCAGCAGAAACATCCACTGGCATTCAGCGGCTACCGCTGAAGCCATGCAGCGCCTTGCCGAAATGATAGAAGCATTATCAGACGCCCAAACACATATCCGCTTACAGCGAGGTGAAGGCATCATCACCCGAAACGTGTTGCACAAGCGCGAAAGTTTCACCGATGACAAGGATTGCAAACGCCTGATGCTGCGTGGACGCTATTCGCAATTACCCAAACTTGCCAACTGACCAAAACCAGGCGAATTTATCCAGATGCTTTACCTGAGCAACTTGCTGTTACAACACAAAGACATCACAACCTTTCGGGAGTTGATCGAGGTGGTGAAACAACGTGCCGCAGAGCATCGTTTTTTTCATATGGATTTAAAGCCCCCTTTTCCTGATACCCCCGAGAACTGGGAGATGGTGCTGGAAGCCGCTTTCAGTGGCTCTGATGTCCACCAGCAGGATCAACAAATGAGCAATAACGGGAAATGAACGACAACGGGCCTCGTATAAGCCAACCAGCGCTGAGTGAAGCCGAGGCTCTGTTGGCAGACAAACCTCCCCGCAGCCATTCCGAGAGCGCTCTAAGGCAGCTGCAGCAGGAAATCACCGCACTGTCCGGGAGTATGCAAACTGCACAATCCACGGCCGAATTCGGGGACATTCAGTTACAGTGGGCCAAAAAGGTTCTGGCGGCGAGCGGTCACCTGCTGGACCTTGGCAACAACAGCGAAGCCGCAGAGCAGACCCGCCCATTACCCCCTGTTTTTATAGAGCACCAACATTTTGAGCATGCTGCAACCGCCATGCAATACATCTACCTTGCCGGTGAAGACGACGCACTGGAATCAATTGGCCAGGCAGCCTGGTTAGCCGTAACTTATCCAGTGGATCCAGCGCTTACGGTTACTGTGCTCGAGCATATCGTCGACGAAACCCCCGACAATTCAGATGGCGCCGCGGTCGCTGCCGCCACAGCCCACTACGTCGCCGGGATGCGAGCAGACTCAACACAGGAAGAGGAACTGAAACTGTTTACCGCAGGCTTACTGGCGAAAGTTGCCAGACGGCACAGCAAAGTTGAAACACAGGCCGGGTTTGAAGCATGGGTTGAACGCCTTGAGCTGGATCAACCGGACAAATTTCTGGTTCGTCTGCGAAACATCATTGATGTCCTGGTGCAGGACGCATGGCAGTTCGATCGCGAGGCGCTTGTGGATGCGTTGCCCGAGGAACCTGGAGAAACCGATGATGCATGAACCAGCACAAGCATATGCGGGTTCCTGGATATTAAAAAGTATCCGGGGTTGCTCATGAGTCTCTGGCAGGAAAGCGAATCGGCGGACAGCACTTCACCCTGCGATGTTGTCGATGTCAGTTTTCGCTTGAGCTGTTCATCATTGCCGGTTGATCACTCTTTGGCACTAAGCGAGTCAGTGACAAAGACTGTCCCGTGGCTCAAACAATCGCCTTTTGCCGGGGTGCACACAATTCACGTTGCCGGTTCCCAGAACGGGTGGGAACGTCCGGACTCTGACGCGAGTAGCGAGCTGCAATTGTCGCGACGCACGCGCTTGCGGGTTCGTGTTGCCAGCGACCAGGCACAACAATTGATCGATCAGCTGCAAGGGTCAATTCTCGACGTCGCTGGATTTCCAATGCAAATCGATTCTGCCAGCACACGAGGGCTGGTCCCGTCAGCAACCCTGTTCTCTCGCTACACCGCTTTCGATCAGGATAATGACTTTGACAATGAAGGGCACTTTGTGGACAAGGTGATCAACGAATGCCAGCTGGCAGGCTTTCAACCCCGTAAAATACTGTGCGGCAAAATCAGCACTATCGCTGGACCAAAGGGGCCGTTACTGACGCGGAGTGTGTTGCTGGAGGATGTACCAGCGTCTGTGTCACTGACAATCCAGCAACGCGGCCTCGGGGATTTCAGATTGATCGGTTGCGGAATAATGCTTCCGCACAAATCCACCGCGCCAGTCCAGGATTAGAAATAGTCCAGGATTAGAAATAGTTCAAGATAAGTAAAAGAGCTGTCAAGCGCCAGCCAGGTAGTCTGCTCCAGCTAATCCGTGCAAACCACGCACGAGCCAAGTGAACTCGTCTATGCCAACTCGTCTATCTGAACTCGTCTATCTGAACTCGTCTATGTGAACTCGGTGGGGTCAAAACCTGCGCGACGATAGTAGTCGTGGCCACGCTCGATATTTTGCTCAACGCCCTCACCGTCAGTAAACATCATCCCGAGAGTAGTCCATGCGCCTTGCAGCCCGGCATCACCAGCCAGCTCCAGCAACCGCACAGCTTCATCACCATTTTTCTCCACGCCCTCACCGAAAAGGTACATAATCCCCAGTGAATGCTGGGCCAGCCCATACCCCTGGGCCGCAGCGTCTGCCATCATGGCTGCAGCTTCGGCTGGCCTTGCGATGACGCCCAGCCCGTTCTGCTTCATAATCGCACAGCGGTACTGTGCATCGGCGACGCCAGTGTCGGCCAGCGGTTGCAAAAGCTGCCAGGCGCGGCGAAATTCCTTGGCCTCAAAGGCCGCAATACCGCTGGCCAGATTCACATTGTCTTCATCATTCATGTTTTAGAATTACTGTCAGGCCCAATCGGGAACACTTAAACACTATAATACAATCTCCAAACACCGGTTGTGCTGGGTATTCATGTTACGCGATGATTCATACAGCAGCCACTCAGGCAGCGGCCACCCATGGAAAATACCAGGGAAAATACCAGGGGAAACACGATGAAAATCAGGCAGCGCGTCTGCGAAGTCAGCGAGATCCCGCTTAAAGAAATGCGCTGTGTCAGCCTGCCTGACAGGAATGTGGTTGTTGCCAATACCGAGCACGGTTTTTTTGTAGCCGATGAAATGTGTACCCACGAGGATGCCCGCCTTTGTGATGGTAACCTGACAGGTACGTTGATCAAATGTCCGCTGCATGGCAGTCGGTTTGATCTGACTACGGGCCGGGTGCTAGATGACCCAGCAGAAGAAGACCTTGTTGTGTATACAGCTGACGTCGTAGACGGAACCGTATTTATCGAACTTGATCAAAACCAATAAACGCTGCAAACGTCAATCCACCCCATCCCTATCCACCAAAGCCCAATCCACCAAATCAAGGACAACAGGCCGTATGCAACCTTCAGATCCATCCACCATCGCGGATAACAAATCGTCCTTTGAAATTGCCGATGCGGCGCTGATGCGATCAGTTATTCAGCGAGTAGCAACAGGGCCAGAACTCAGCAAAAACATTTCCAGCGATGAAGCACGGGCGGTGATGCATGCGTTGCTGGATGGCTCGGCAGACCCGGTGCAGGCCGCTGTTTTCTTAATCGGTTTGCGAATGAAGCGCGAAACCGATGACGAGGTCACTGGTGTGCTCGATGCACTGCATGACCGCACCATCACCGTTCAAGCCAACGTTGAAGAATTATTACTAATGGCAGAACCGTACAATGGATTTAACCGTACCCTGCAAGGATCCCTGTTTATCCTGCCGGTACTGGCCGCCTGCGGGGTTAACGCCTGTTCGCACGGTGTAGAGCTGGTCGGTCCGAAATACGGTGTCACGCATCACACCACTCTGGCAGCGTTGGGTGGAAATCCATTGCGCAGTGTGGAAGAAGTTGCGCAGCGTCTGGCCGACCCGGAGATTGGCTGGGGTTACCTCGATCAGAGAACATTCTGCCCAATGCTGCATGACTTGAACGAACTGCGTACACGAATAGTGAAAAGGCCGGTCCTCAGTACCACCGAAGTAATGCTGCGCCCGCTCAGTGGTAGCCATAAAACCCATCTGATGACCGGTTATGTGCACAAGCCCTATCGTGAAACCTACGCGATGCTGGCCAGGCATATGGAGTACGATTCCCTGCTGTTGGTTCGAGGTACCGAGGGCGGCATTGTTCCATCATTTCGTGGTCGAGCCCACATCGTCAGAACACAGGGCAACGACCCCCATAGCGAGCTTGATATTGAGCTGGCTCCGATCGGTCTGGACCGGGAGTATCGGGCCGAAGATATTCCCGAAACAACCAAGCCAGCAGTCGAGTCACCTGATCGGATCGGCATGAAGTGGGACATCGAAACCCTGTCATCCATGTGTGCAGAGGCCGGGCTGCGAGCACTTGCTGATGAACCGGGTCCGGCACACGATGCGGCGGTACTCGGCAGCGCGATGGCCTTATGGCATTTGGGCAAAGCCAAAACCATGCAGCAAGCAACCGATGCCGCACGTGAAGCCATTGGATCCGGCAAAGCGATGCAACATCTCAAGAAGGGTTTATGAACGAACAAGCAAGGCCTGAGCCCTTACCCGTCTCGTGGGATTCGGCTGACATCGTCAATAAACGAGATCGATACTACGCTGCCTCTCAGCGCGCTTTCGTGCCCTACCAGAATCCGTTAATTTTAAAGCGTGGGCAGGGCCAATATTTATGGGACGAACAGGGCAACAAACTGATTGATCTTTTGGGCATGAATTTGTGTATCAGCATAGGCCATGCACAACCGGACGTCGTTGCGGCAGTACAAGCGCAGGTAGCCGAGCTGACACACTGTACAACCATGTTCTATCACCCGGTTCCGGCGCACTTCGCAGAGGAACTGGCATCGACAATGCCAAGCGGTGAAGATTGGGTGGTGCACTTTACCAACTCCGGTGCAGAAGCGATTGACCTTGCATTGATGATTGCACGCAGTTGTACCGGCAACCATGATGTGATTGCACTTAGAAACTCCTACCACGGTGCCACTTATGGCGCTCAGTCAGTCACCGGTGTCAGTAATTTCCGGCACAATGTCGGGCAGCTTCCCAATATTTCGTTTGCAGCAGAACCGAATCAATATCGCGGTATCTTCGGTACTGGTACCGAGCCCTATCTGGCTGAATTGGGGAGGGTCATTTCCTACAGCACCAGCGGCAAACTGGCTGGCATGTTTATCGAACCCGTTCAGGGCTATGGCGGTATTGTTGAGATGCCTGCGGGTTACATTAAAGGTGCTGCCGAACAGGTGCGGCAGGCTGGTGGATTGCTAATGGTTGATGAAGTACAAAGCGGTTTTGGAAAGACCGGTAAATCAATGTGGAGCTTTGACAGCCACGATGTTGTTCCCGACATTGTGATTCTGGCCAAGGGCATCGGCAACGGTATTCCGCTGGGAGCGGTCGTTCTGAAGCGAGAAATAGCCGAATGTATGAGCGGTAAATTTTTATTCCACACTTATGGAGCGAATCCAGCTGCCTGCGCTGCCGGACGAGCTGTGCTCAAGGTAATCGCCAGAGATAATCTGGTCGAAAACGCCAGAACCGTCGGTGCAGAATTGGGTAAAGGCTTGCAATCGTTAAAAGACAAACACGACATTATCGGAGACGTCAGAGGGACCGGTTTTATGCAGGCAATAGAGCTGGTTAAAAATCGCCAAACCAAAGAGCCGGCAGCCGATGAGACTGCCTATGTCTTTGAGCGAACACGGGAGCATGGCATCGTGGTATCCAAATCAGGCAACTTCAAAAACGTACTGCGAATGGTCCCGCCACTTTGTCTTGCCATGGAAGATGTCGAGCCTGTGATCGATGCTCTTGACAAGAGTTTTAACGATCTGGGCAATATTTGATTTATCGGGTTTTAATTTATTGGGATTTAATTTATCGGGCTTTAATGTTTGATTTATCGGGCTTTAATTTGTCGCGCTGGTTCTATCGGCAATAGACACGATACGGTACATGTCTCGCAACACCGGCTTTTCGATCAGTTTGCCATCTATCACTACCAAACCCGTATCGGCTGCTTCAAATTCTGCGATCACGCGCCGAGCCCGTGCAATCTCGGCTTCTGAAGGCGTGAACACATCGTTTAATGCAGCTATCTGCTTCGGATGAACTGCGCCCTTACCAGAAAAGCCCAGGGCTTTGGCCTGCTGTGCTGCGATACGCATGCCATCCAGATCATCCAGATCGAGAAAGGGAACATCAATAACATCAATACCGGCGCTGGCTGCGGCATGAACAACACGACTGCGGGCATAGAGCAGTGGCTCCCAGGCATTATCACAACGCAGCTCTGCAGCCATATCGACCCCTCCAAAAAACAAAGCGTCTATTCTCGGGGAGCAGGCAGCAATGTCATAAGCTGCTTCCAATCCCGCATTGGTTTCAATGATGACATGCAACCGTGTGGCATGCCCCCGCTCACCCAGCAACACATCCAACTGTTGTACCTCGTCAGGGGACCGTACCTTTGGCATCATTAACGCGGGCGGTGGAGTATCTGTGGCCAGAACCGCGGCGACATCCTCGATGCCGAACTGCTCACGCATCGAATTGATTCGCACGATCCGCTCGACACCATCATCTGCCTGCGGCACTTCAAACAAAGCCAGTGCGTTACGACGCGCTTCGGCTTTGTCTTTGGGAGCAATACCATCTTCGAGCTCAACACAGACAATGTCTGTACCGCAGCTCAGTGCCTTCGGATACATATCGGGTCGCAGACCCGGTGTGAAAATAAAGCTTCGGCGAGGCCGCTGGATTCTTGTCGTCATGGATTCAGGCCCCGTGCCTGATCTGCCTTAGTCGGAGAACGTGTTCACCTGGCGCGCTGTTCTGTATAGCCCGCAAGGTAATTCAGAGATTTGATAGATACAATGCCAGTGCTGCGATTTCTTCATCACCGAGGCCTTGCGTAACAGATTGCATTACCTGGTTTTCGCGCTCACCGCTTTTAAAGCTCAGTAGTGCCTTTATCAGATAACTTGCCTCTTGTCCGGCGATCACAGGAACAGCCCCACCGGTAGCAACCGCTTGATGACAGGTCTGGCAATCACCTGCAAGGTATTCGCCATAGTCGACATCTGCCTCCAGTGCCAATATTCGATCCACATCAGCATTGGAATCTGCAGCAATTGACAATGGCAGCCACAGCGCCAAAAGCAATGGTGCTAGCATTGTAAAACCGATTTTGTGCATAGCTCCGGTACGGGCGGATAACTGAATCATGTCTGTAACTGAACCCTATCTATGAACCCTGCCTATGAACCCTGCCTATGAACCCAGTCTGAAAGTGAGCTCGCCAAGGTACTCCTGCACTTATTGCAACAATCAACTAATCTAAACCGGCAATCTTGACTGCTTCATTGGGCTGAACATTCACTGTGGCCTGCTTTGAGATATAGCTCTCCATCACATCATAGATAGCCGGGCCCTCCACATTCTCATTCACTGACGCCCAACCAGAAACCGTATAGTTTCTGAGCGGATCTATCCGCTCCCCACTCGACAGCAAGGTCATGCTATCAATGCGAGTACCTATTTCGTTTTTCGGATAGCAGGTATAACCCAGACCACCGACTCGAACCATGTCACCACCCTGCTGAAAATACGGGTCCTTGTTGAACAAGTTGTCACAAACATCTTCGAGAATATTCTTCAGATCCTCTCCAGTGAATTCCAGGCGATACACCGATGGGTAAGTCATCGCTGTTTCGGTATACAAGTCTTCTATTGTAATGTCGTCACCCGGCAACAAGGTGGTGCCCCAGCGAAACCCCGGACTGAATGCCAGCTCGGTGTCCATCTCTTCCATCATGCCCTGACAAATAAGATCATCCCAGGTGCCATTAAAATTTCCCCGGCGATAAAGAAGCGATTCGGTTTTACCGATCACCCGTGTCAGTTCACTTTCATGGGGTGCCCTGACCTTGTCTATTTGCGCTTTCATCTCCGGATCAGGGTCGATAGCATCTGCAAACACCGGTATCAGTGTCGAGTTGTAGTCGACTACCTTGCCTGCCTTCACTTCCAGATCGATGCGCCCAAGGTACTTTCCATGAGAGCCGGACGACAGCACCAGGGTATTGTTGATATTCAGAGCACTGGGTACCGCGTCATGTGTGTGTCCGGTCAGTATGACATCAACACCATTGAGATCCCGGGCCAGTTTCTGGTCAACATCAAATCCGTTATGGGATAACAATACAACGATTTCAGCCCCGCCAGCACGTGCATCATCGACATTCTGTTGCAACAATTCCCTGCGCAATCCGAAAGACCACTCCGGAAACATCCAGCTAGGGTTGGATATTGGCGTATAGGGCATCGCCTGGCCGATAATGGCCACCGCCACACCGCCCTTCTCGATTAAACGGGTACTTTCGAAGACCGGCTCTTCCCAGTCCTTGTCCACGATATTGCTGGCGAGAAACGGAGTTTCCATGGAATCGATAATTTCCATCACCCGCTCGGCGCCCAAAGTGAACTCCCAATGCCCGACCATTGCATCAGGTTTCAACAGTGCCATGCAGTCAACCATATCCTGCCCATCGGTCTTCAGTGCGGTATAAGACCCTTGCCAGGTATCACCGCCGTCCAGCAACAGTACCGCATCGTCACCGCGCTCTGCCCGAATCGATTTGACCAGTGTTGCTGTGCGATCAAGCCCGCCCAAGCGTCCATAGGCACGAGCCAGATCAACGTAATCAACCATGGTGTGGGCGTAGGCAAGTGCACTGCCAGCATCCAATTTGAAATGACGCAAAAAATCCTCTCCCACCAGATGTGGTGGAACACCCTCGAAAGCGCCGACGCCGATATTCTCTGATGGTGGTCTGAAGTAGACCGGTTTGAGCTGCGCGTGGATGTCTGTCAAGTGAAGCAGTGTCACCTGACCCTTCGAATCGAAATTCAGTAGATCATCTTGTGTCAGCCGCTGCTGGGCAGCTACTTTGGTGAGACCGGAACCAAAGCCGGTAAGTGATGCGGTGACGGCGGCAAACTGCAGGAAATCGCGGCGACTGAACATACTGTACCTGTCTGGAAGCGATGCTTCTTCCGAGCATCGGGAAAGCCCGGTGCCAGTGCTCACCCGGCTCAGTCAGAACCGGGGTGAGTCAGAAGCCAATCGTATTTACGTTGATGGCAGCAACAAATTACTGCCGTACACCGGGTGTTTCTACAGACAAACCGGTACCACGCCAGGTAACGTAAAGCTCCAAGGCCATTAGCTCATCCGAAAACGCAGCCGGGAACTCTGCTCTGGTATCACGGATGCAACCGCGGAATCTGTTGTGGACCGAAATAAGGGTTCCCTGCTTGAGGCGATAGGTCGGAAATCCGTTAATGTTGCCCTGGCTCAAGTGATCGGCTCGTATGTGTTTGCCATTATTCTTTTCGTGGCATGAGGCACAAGACAGATTGAGCTGCCCGGTCCGTTTGTAGTAGAGGTCTTTACCGGACTCCCACCACTTCTGCATCTCACCTTCCGCCAGATCCACTTCTACAGGCTTGCCCAGAGATTGATGCTTGATATAGGCAGTCAATGGTTTCTGCCCACCCTTGTCAAACTTGTAGGGCTCAGCTCCCATATTTTCGGTGCGGCATTGATTGATCTGCAACTCAACATTAAACGGTTTGCCACTGGCTTCGTTCCATTTGGGATAAGTCGAACCAACCTTGGCCATCGATTCCGATGCATCGTTGTGGCACGAGGCACAGGACTTGCCAGCCGTGCCCTCAACGGTATTCCAGATTTCCTCACCCTGTTCGACTGCCAGCATGCCAGGATTTTCAAAGGTGTCCTTTTCCAGGTTTCGTGTTTCCGCCTTGCGGTAATGCCAGCCGCTGATGACCTCTTTCAACGGATGACCGTCAGGTGCTGCTGTCCTGCTGATCATGGCCTGTCCGTCGATCTCAAGTGCTTCGTCAACTGGATCAGCTGTCACGACCAATGAAGCTGAAGCAGTCAGCCCCGCAGCTACCATCAAAACGGTTGTCAATTTATTTTTTTTCACTTTTGCTCCTCCAGCGATAGCCCCGCCTGCAGCCAGGTTGATCAGGTTTAACGTGATCAAAACCAGAGCCAACCCAAGGCATGGGGTTCAGCCATTCAATAGATCAGGAAAGCGCGATGTCTTTTTCCGCTTCAATCACCGTACCGTCATCGTCAACCCAGGTGAACTTGAATGTACCCGCCTCATCAATGCGGGCAGTGAATTCAAGGTATGGGTTGGCCGAAATTGCCGGATCGATATCGCAGCTGAAGACCGGTTTGCCATTAAACTCGCAAGAAAACTTGTTGATGATTTTTCTGGGTATTAGGTCACCGGTTTTCTTGTCTTTGCGCTGACCGGATTCCATCTTGTGGCTGATCAAGGATTTTATGGTAATGACCTCGCCAGCCGCAGCGGACTTCGGTACTTTTAATCTAGGTTTTGCTGCCATTGTTTGACTCCGATTATTCTTTGTCCTATCAGCTACCGGCCTCTGCCCGGTCAGCCTTTAAAAGCCTGGCGTTACACGGCCCGGCTACGATCATTTGTATAGCTGGAGGCTATCCGCCACACCCACCGATGGTCACTTTTATATCTCGCGCATCGGTAAACACACTGCCATCATTCATCTTGGCAATCGCCACCACCCGCTGTGTTTTGGCGAGGCGCATTCTGGTGGATGCCCGGCAAGTACCACTGGCGGAAGAAAAGTGAAAAGTAGCAACACCCGGAAGCGGATTGCCTTCGGCAACTATCATCACCGACTCGACAAAATCGTCTTCAGTCATGGGACTGTCAACTTCAAATGAGATAGGGACGGTGTTACCGTTTTCTGCAATCTCCGGCGCTTTCAGGCTAATTCTGCCTTCCGTCGGTGCAGCACCTCCAGCAAACTCGCCAATCTTTTTCATGGCATCTTCAGCCGACGCATAGGCTTTGGACAGGTTTGCACCTACTGCCCCCACCACCGCCAGTTTTACTGCATTGCAGAGTAGTGTTCTTCTGTTCATTTTCATCTGAGTTCTGTCTCCTGTCGCAGCGATAGGTGATCTGCCCGCTGGTTTTAAATTAACCCTGTAGCTTTGCTTGAGCCTGTTGCTTTCAAGTTGTCACCGTCAGTAAGGTTTGTCACGCCATGCTTGCCATGTGATCTGGCTAAAGCAAGAGACCGTTCGCTTGAAGTGAACTGCAAGAGAATGGTCGGACACATCCGGGATTCTGCCGATTATTTAAGCGTCGCAAGGTAGGCAACGATGTCTTCTACCTGCTCTGCTGTCAAAATCGTTTTGCCGATCAGATCCTCACGCACGTCTGCCCCCACATCGAGGGAATAAAAACCCGGCATGACTGTCTCTTTTGTGAATACCGCTTTAGCGTTGACAACGATGGTTCTGAGTTGACCTTCAGACCAACGAGAACCGGCACCATCAAGACTCGGCCCGACTTCACCATGAAACGGTTGATCGGCAAGATCACTGTTGGCATGGCAAGCAAGGCAATTGCCCAGTTTTCTGTTAACGAAAGTTTTTTTGCCAGCAGCCGGATCACCGGGAGCTCCGGTCAGGGAATCGTTAATGGCAAGGTTTTCGATTTTCACGTCTGCCGGAGCGGTAGGTTCACCGGCATTGACGGCAGTGGATACTGCAAAGTAGCTAACACAAGCGGTTGCTAGTACAGCCGCTATTTGTTTTTGTATACCAGACATCTGGCCTGACCTCCGTTTGGTGGACCACTTTCGTGGTCTCTCTTTCGTGGTCTTGGAAGGCTAGGTGACTAACCTTATCAGACCGGAATTTTCTTTATAAACAACAATTTTCCATCCATGGGGTGTTCCGGGCAAAATCCTCTGACCTCTTGATGCTAATATTTGTAGGTCGAATTCGCAATATTTCATTTGATTTTATTGAATTACTACTTGCTATCTCCAATGGCATAGACAAATCGCGGGCTGCCAAACCAGAGTTTTGCCCGCCTGACACAGTTGGTATTCGCATGCGCTTTTTAATTTCAGGATCAGGTCACTCGAACACAGCAGAGTGCTTCAGCGCAGCTCGACAATCGCTTGGTCATGTGATCGGAAAAATCGGTTTCATTGCGGGTATCGGATGGCTGATATTGATGCCATTCCAACTGCTGGGTGAAGAACAATCGAAGGACACCAAAACCCAGCTTTTGATGTTGGAACAGGCAGGTTGCGTCTATTGCGCACAATTCAACGACGAAATTGGTCAGGCTTATGCCAAGACCACCGAAGGAGCTACAGCTCCTTTACGCAGAATAGACCTCGACGCTCCCTGGCCAGATGATTTGCCTGCCCTGCAATTCGATTATTTCACGCCACAATTTATCCTTGTACACAATGGCAGGGAAATTGACCGCCTGGTGGGCTATCCCGGTGATAATTTTTTCTGGTTTCTGCTGGGAGAAATGCTGGAGAAACTCCCTGACAACAAATAGCCTGTCGACGCGATAGGCGACGGGCAATTAAAGCGCAATCAGGGGCAGCTAGCGATCGCTTAACCGGCTTCACGCCGGCACAAAACGCCAACCACCATCATGCTTCGATACATGACCCAAACCCGGATGCGGCAGGTGAAACCCGACAATCCGGCTTTGCTCGGCAACCAATCGATCCAATAGGCGCAATCGGGTTTTAACCGCCTTGTGCGGATCCTGATCCGAACCACTGGGCCAATCCGGTTTTAAAAAGGACAGAGCAACATTGGTAAGCGCATCTCCCAGCACCACAATAGCCTCGCTACCGGCATGAACTGCAAAGGAACAATGACCCGGCGTGTGTCCCGAAGTATCGATTGCCTCGATTCCAGGTACAACTTCCTGCCCGGCCCTGAACAGATTCAACTGCGGTTCAATCGCCGGAAACCGGTTTTGCGCGCCTGCAACAAAAGCCTGTCTGTTTTCAGGTGTCTTCGACAGAGTATCGCCTGCTGACCAGTAATCCCATTCCTGCTCAGGCATGTGATAGGTCGCATCAGGACAGATCAGCTCGTCGAAATCATCGAGTACACCCCACAGATGATCAGGATGAGCATGGGTAAAAACAACATCGGTGATGTCGTAGGGATCAATGCCGGCAGCTTCCATATTCTCCAGCAATTTCCCGGCACTGGGCATAAAGTGACTGCCAGCGCCAACATCGAACAATACGTGTCGATCGCCCTGACGCCATAAGGTGATATTGCAGTCCGGTCTCAATTCATCAATGCTCATCCCGAACTCATCAAGTACGGCGGATAACTCGGAGCGGTCGATGGACTCGGGCAGCACCATGGAACCGGGCAAAACCAGCTGTCCGTCGCTGACAACGGTTAATGTGCCATCTCCAAAGACCTGCTGATGACTGCCGGCTTGCTGGGCATAGGCGCGTATCGTGAGTGCCGGAACTGCACCCGATGCCAGCACAGCAGCCAGACTTTTCAGCACAAGCCGCCGTTGCACAGGAAAGTCAGTCAATCGAGAGCGCACTGGTTCTGCTTTAATCCAATCGGACAATTCAGTTTTGTCTGTCATCAGAATCCTCTGTGATAAAACCCGGGTGTTAGTGAAATAACAGCTGTCGATTTCGTTAACACCGGAAATACCTGCGTGACGATTCGAATAAGTTACCATTGATGTCAGCAGCATTGCCAGCGGCTAACAACGAAGGCCATCCTTGAGGACGCCCCTAGCCGGAACAATTCATGAAGGCGAAAACAGCTACCCGATAACACCAAAATGTACGACAATGTCATTACTTTTTATAAAAAGAGCTATTAAGCACACTGTTTTCTGTTCACCACCAGAGCCAACCTGGCGTCGCTGCTCACCCGATCAAGCTCAACCCGCAGAATAACTGCGAATTTCGCTTGATCGAACGAGCAGCTTAGCCAGGCCGGCTCTGGAGGCGAACCCTTCATGAATTGTTCCGGCTAGATGCAAAAAGATAATAGGCACAGCGACGATTCCGATAACTCGGTTGATGATGAAGTCCACTCAAACCGACTGGATGCTATCGTTAACAAACTGGTTTATGCAAAAGATCGCGAGACGGTTCAAAAAACCTATCACGAGTGGGCTGCTACCTATGAACAGGATCTGCACAGTTTTGGCTATGTTGCCCCTCAAATCGTTGCCGATCAACTCGAGCAACATGTGTCCGATAAAAACGCCGACATTCTTGATGCCGGATGCGGAACCGGTTTGGTCGGTATCCTGTTGCATAACAAGGGCTACCACAACCTTCACGGTCGGGACTTTTCACAGACCATGCTGGATGAAGCACAGTTGCACAACTGTTACCAAACTCTGGAGTTTGCAGACTATGCCAAAAAGCTGGATTGCGATGATCATGCTTACGATGCCATTGTGTCAGCCGGTGTCTACAGCAAACAGCTGGGAGAGATATTCCTAAGCGAAATGCTGCGTATTTTGAAACCGGGAGGTGTATTGGTGTTAAGCGTGCGCGAACATTATATTCAGGAGCTGGGCGCTTTTGTCACCGCGGCACTCAAGGGCAGTCAACTGCAAGATGCATCGATAGCGCACAGGGACTATATGCAGGGACAAAAGGCCAGGGCTTTTTACTTTTCATTGGTAAAAGCCGAGCAGATCCCGGAATAGTTAAACTTAGGATAATTAAACTCAGGATAGTTAAACCCGGAATAGTTGAAGCCGGGATTATTGCGCAGCAAATTGAATTTGATAAGCAGTGAACTTGCGAACATTAAGTACGCCACTATCCAGAATCAGATACTGTCCCTTGATCCCTTGAAGCCGGCCCTCTATCTCTGGCGTTTTATCAAAATTCAGCGACTTAACTTTTTCTGGATGGGTTTCGACCGGGAAAGTGATTCTCGTGATTTCATCTGGCTCGACCAAGTTCAGCGCGCCTTCACCGTGTCGCGTGGATAAATCGTCCAGCTTGTCCTTCACCTTGGGTAGCAAGCTTTGCCACTCGCTGGCAAGATCAATTTCCGGTATTCGTCCCTTTAACATGGTCTGCCACTGAGTTCTGTCACTGACGAACTCACGTATGCAATCTTCTGCCAAACCTGCCAATTGACGAGTGCTGGTATGCAAAATCGGCAACGCCTGTATCGCACCTTGATCAATCCAGCGTGTCGGCATTTGTCCTTGGCGCGTAATGCCGACCTTGATCGCCGAGGAATTGGCAAGGTAAACCACATGATCCTGCATGCAGTTAGCCTCACCCCATTCCGGATCACGGCAGGTCCCCTCATGGTAATGACATTTTTCCGGACTCATCACACAGAGGTCGCACTCGGCGAGCTTGCGAAAACAGGGGTAGCAATAGCCTTGACTGAAGCTTTTGCTGGTTTGACGGCCACAATTAACACACCCAATCTGACCACTAAAGTCAAGCTGGATGTCACGGCCGATGTAGGCATTCAGATCGATAAGATGCTGGGCAGGCTCGTCTTCATCAGAACTGGCTTCGTGGCGCAACACCAATTGATATTCTACTGGCGTGCCTGCGGTAACACGCATTTTTCGTAAAAACCCGCTTGCCTCAAACATGGTTGGCCACCCTCAGGAGTACTGCAAAAGCGCTAGCTCTGCGGATTTTTACTGGTTTTAGCCCTAGCTTTTCACCGCTCAGGGTGTGCCGTCAACAACCAGTATGTTGCTCCAGATCTTGCCACTGGAGTGATCGATTATATTGTAGATACCTGACTGTAAAAGGCAATCTGACGTGCCCTCACAAACTGTCTGGTAGTCGATTGCCGATTGAACCTGAAACCAGTGATCCGGTTTTAGCCATTGAATGCGACCGTCGACCAGCAACCACTCATCGGTACTTGTTTCTGTCTGCCCTTCGTCATTGCTGTCGTTGACTTCCGGCCCGGCACCGTAGACGACCAGATTATGCCATCGCTGGCCAGTACTGTGATTAATAACGATATAACGTCCGGGTGGCACATCACAACTTGCCAGACCCTCACACCATGTGTGCAAGCCATCAGCACTTTGAACTTCAAACCAGCCAAACTCCATCCCGATTATCGAACCGTCCGTGACGCGCGGCGGAAGATCCATGTCACCGGCTTCTGCGTCAGACTCTCCACCCGCCTCCACATTCGATTCCACAATGGTATTCGATTGCGGGTTTTCATCCAGCGAGCGGTTTACCGGCTGGCATAATCCATCATTGATGCGGTCTGGTGGAAAACCACAGACCCGGAGCGGAACCACACCTACCGGGAGTTCGGGATTCAAGCAATAGGCTGCCGTACCACTGTCCAGAGAACTACCATTTGCGTAAAAAGCAGTACCGGCATAGCTGTAAAACCCATGCGCCAGGTTGGTTTCTGCCAGGCAAGCATCGCCAGAAGTTGAAGAGCCGGATGCCGGATTTGAGCCAGCTTCAATTATTGCAGCGGCGGGAACCTCGGCGATGCCAATTTCTGGCTCCACATTTTCCTGAGTTGTCACCAGCACGACGGGTTCAGTGCCGTTGGAATCCGCAACCGATAGCGGTTGCCCCATAGAAGCCAGTAGAGAGCTCTGACGGTCGGCCACAACATCAGCGATGGACAAGGATTGGCGTACCGCACCTTTTGCCTCAATCGCAAAACCGACACCAATAGTATTGGGCAACGCATTTAGAGACGCTCGCAGACGACAATCTCCGCTCGATCTTTGCGTCAGGTTCTCCAGTATTGCCCCCCAGGGAACCACAATCTGTTGCCATGCGGCGGGGTTGCCGAAACCATCCGCGATGCCAGCTTGCGACGATAGCTCAAACAAATGCCCGAATTGGCGCAATAAATCTTGACCCAACACCAGATACTGACCCGAAATTATACTGGCATGTGAATCGTTGTCTTTTACACAAGTAGCCTCGGACTGCCAGTGATCAAGGCCTGAACGCCCGCCAAGATTAATTTCAACCAGATAAACCTCACCTACACCATCGCTATTGGTGTCTTCAACCCAACTCACCGAGACCACGACACGACTACCAACATCAGTGCGGTTGGAATAACCGGCAAAGTCCTGGAGCTGCCTGATTTCGGGCTCCGGCAGGTGTACCTTCGCTGCATATCCCAGTGTTGAAAGATCACCCAGATAGGAGGTACCCGGGGTCACCGAGTCGCGTTCAAAAAAAGCCAGATGAGCATGATCATCCAGTGAATTCAGCAATTGGGAACGGGACGGATTGGCATGATCTGCCGGCAACTGGCGGTAAATTTCTCTGGGCAGATCACGCAGTGTGTAGTGGCCGGAGGAAGATTGAGCCGACGGGTGGTTACGATAAAAATAAGGCTCAGACGCAGTATCAAGTAGTAGTTCGGCTATGACACCCGAAAAACCGGGTTCCTGGTTCACACGATTCCAGCGAAAGAAAAAGGGGCTGACCCGATCGGGGCCACCAGCATGATAGCTTGCGATCGCATCTGGTTGCGCCGAGACAATTGCAAAAGGTCGCGAGTCTTGCAGGCTTCCCTGCTCGGCAACAGCAATGAGCTGGTACCTTAAATTCATCGCCTCCGGGCTTTGAATAAAGCGGCCATCCCCACGCACCTGCTCTGCATTAGCCACCTGCAGGCCCGGGTCCATCCCTGCGAAAGCGGCTGCGCCGGTGAGCGCTCCGAACATGAAAACAAACCAGACGGACAATTGAACAGCGCAACAAGCTCTGCAGGATAATACTGACGGACGCATAAGGTGAGGTTGATTTATAGACTCTCTCGAAAACAGACCCGGATACTTCAATAACGGACCCGGATAGCGGCATCGATGACAAGTTTTCAGGATTGAAGCAAGACTGAAATTCGAATGGCAATGAAGCTACTCGATGGGCGTCATTAATGTCAACCATTTGACATTACGACAATTGTCGACCTTGATAATCTGAACGGAATAAGAATGCTAAAGGAATAAGGGGCCGAGGCCTCCCCGAACGGGGTCTAATCGGACCCGGTGTCAAAGCACCAGTCATCCAGAAATTCATCCGACTCTGGCAGGGAGGGTTCCTGCTCGTTTGGAACGTAGTCCTGACCATGGGCATAGTCATGCTCGGGGTCATGCTCGGGGTCATGCTCGGGGTCGACCTCCATCGCCAACCCGTCTGCGACAAAATCCAGATTTGGTGTTGTATCTGCCACCGTTGAACTCCGATTCAGATCCGCTGCCCGGGCAACAGCGCCAGCACCGAAGCGCTGGGTTACCTCATCGAGTGCCTGCTCCAGCGAACGGGATCGGTCACGGCCGGAGAACTCGTCCCCGGAGAAAAAATCGAGCTGTACCGGATCATCTTCATGCACCAGGTCATAAGCTGCAAGCCCTACCAGCCTGAACTTTAACGAGGGCTCAGATGGGGTGCGCAATTGCTGCAAGATATCAAATGCAACGGCATAGAGTTCATCGGATGAATCTGTTGGTGCCGGTAATAGCACCTGTCTGGTCATGACTCTAAAGTCATGAGTCTTCAGTTTTACCCTGACACCAAAACAGCGATAGCCCTTGTCTCGCAAGCGCCTGCCGATCCGATCTGCCGAACGTCGCAGGTAGTGGGCTATGTCGGCAGTGCTGGTCACATCCTGCAACAGTGTGCGATCAGATCCCATACTGCGAGCGACCCGTCGTCGGGCAACTTTGCGCGGATCGTTTGCATTGGCCAGAGACTGAAAATGCGCTCCCATGTTACCGAGCGATTTGCGCAAAAATAACGGGCTGGCACGACGAACATCCCCAATCGTATGCAAACCCAGACGCTGCAAACGCGGAACCGTTTTTGGACCAGCACCCCATAAGCGCGAGACTGGCATCGGATCCAGCCATTGCACTGCCTTGTGCGGTGGCACGATGGTCAGACCGTTTGGCTTCTCAAAATCGCTGGCCACTTTGGCAACATACTTGGTACTGGCAATACCCACAGAGACCTGCAGACCGCCGGTCGCATCCAGCACAGCTTGCTGAATTTGTTTACCGATTTGCATTGGTTCCCCGAAGATCTCCAGGGCTCCGGTCATATCAATAAAGGCCTCGTCCAGTGACAGAGCTTCAACGGACGGAGAGAAATCGGCGAAAGCACGCATGATCGCTTCTGATTGTTGCTGATAGCGTTCAAAGCGCGGCGGGACAACAACGGCGTGTGGGCATCGGCGTAACGCCTCTGCCATTGGCATTGCACTCTTGGCACCTGATTTTCTGGCTTCATAGCTGGCGGTTAGCACCACACCTCGACGACTGCGAGGACCAATGATCAGGGGTTGGCCGACCAGATGAGGATCATCCAGTTGTTCAACGGATGCATAAAATGCATCCATGTCGGCATGAACGATCACACGCGGCCAGTCTTTACTATTCATTGCAGCACTGCTTGCAGAATCCAGCCTCGCGACGCTGGTTCACTGATATCGAACCCGCAGATATAAAACCCGGGATATAAGACCCACTGATATCAAACCCTGGGATATAAAATCCGGGCGCATTTGGTGATAGTGCATTCAGTTGACTTGCTGCAGCTGCGAAGGTGGGGGCTCGAACTATTTTTATGTTACACCTCCAGGAAACAGCAACCGGCATACTGGTTATATTAACAGCTTTTTCCAGAAATGACTGTTTAATGATTTACATTCTGTTGCTGGCCGAAACAGGGTTGTTCAGTGGATAATATGACGAACGGTCGCGGGGCTGTGATGATCCACATTCCCGGTAATTAAACAGCACGTTGTGAACGGTGGATCTAAGTGGGTTACAACAGTGAGAGATACTCGATAGTTGCCCCTTTGCAATTGCCTGACAATTGACAAAGTGGCAGTGATGCCCCGACACTTACTCCCTACAGGATTCTGTGAACACTATCATGAAATTTCACACCCCGGTCGGTATTACCGGCTTATATACGCTTTGCCTGCCCGCTCGGAAAAGTAGCCTTATCGCGCACAAGCCAGCCTCTTTGCTGCTGAGCGCCGGCTTGCTGATATCATTGGCTGCTTGCAGCGATTCAGGCAGCAGCTTGCCGGTGAACAGCCAAACGAATGAAACGGCAGCTGAAACGAGCGAAGTCGCGTCAGACACCAGCACGGCAAATCCAGCTTCAAGCTCGGGTGATACCAACTCCGGCGATGAAAACGACTCGACATTGGTAACCACCACCGATAGTAACGAGCAGGATGCAAATCAGGGTAACAGTGAACCGGTAACCCCTGTAGCCCCTGATCCGGTGGTTAACAACGATCCTGCACCAGAACCGGTGTCGCAACCTGCTCCACCTGCGCAGAGTCCTCCAGCTCAAAATACTCCCGAGCCTGCTCCGACAAATTCATCTGATAACAACAACACTCCGCCAGTGCTCGTTAACGACGCCTCTGGTGGTGACGATGATAGCCCGACACTGTCAGAAACCCTGTCTTTACAGGGCCCATTCATCCGTGATGAATCAAGAAGCGCCGGGCCGCCATCGGTCCCGCAAGGTCTCACCATGCTGCTTGCCGGTGAAAACTGGACAGAGTTTACCTGGGCACCTTCGTCTGATGATCAGTCTGTTGAGGGTTATGAAATCTATCGTGATGGTGGTCTGTTGTTTGAGGTTCGAGGTGATACCGGTTACGAGTTTGACTATCGCAGCTGGATATCAACTTCATACATAGACTGTAACTACACTCGCTACACCAATTGCACCGGTAACCAACCCGCGACGGGTGGCGTACACAGCTACACCGTTGCTGCCGTTGATAACGAGGGCATGCGCTCTGCGCAGTCAGATCCCCTGGTTATCCAGCTGGCACAGCCCAGTGGCGCAGGTGCGGATCTTTCGGGTTATTCACTGGTATTTGATGAGGAGTTTGACGGCTCCGAGCTTGATCGCGCGTTATGGAAAACCGCCCTGCCCTGGGGGCCTGACCAGGTCATCAATGGGGAGCGCCAGTATTTTGTAAACATCTTCGGAGCAAACCCTCCGGCCTACGACCCGTTTGTTTTTACTGGCAGCACCTTGCAGATAACGGGTGTGGAAACACCGCCGGAACTGCTTTCGCAATCCAACAACCTTCCCTATCTGTCTGGTGTTCTGACCACCGCCGATCATTTCGAAATGACCTATGGTTATGTCGAGATGAATGCAAAGGTTGCAGGGGGTAACGGTGTGTTATCGACTTTCTACCTGTTCAATCAGGATTTTGAAAACAATAAACCGGAAATTGATGTTCTGGAATATATCGGATCGCGTCCCAACAAGGCGTATCAAACCTATCACTACTACGACAGCAACCGCTCGCGATACTCCAGTGGTGAAAAGCACTCTTCACCGACTATGGAATTCGTCGGGGACACCAACTACAGCAGCGGTTTTCACACCTATGGTGTGTTGTGGGAAGAGGGTCTGGTGGTCTGGTACATCGATGGTGTCGAGGTGAGACGCATCACCGGTCCACGTGTTTCCGATGAGCCGATGAACATCATCGCGCAGTTGGTCATTGGCAGCGAATGGATTGGCGAGCCGGATTCTTCCAACATCCCTGCGCTGTTCGAAATCGACTACATCCGCGCCTGGCAAAAGAACTGATTAGCCCAATCGATCAGTCCAGGCTACAGGCACTCTCGCTGCGATGCATTTTGCGCTGCTGACAATTCTGTTGGCAGCGCTTGCCTACTTCCCGACATTCTGGGTCAGGTTGGTATTGAAAAAACACGGTGTCGAGCGATCCGATCTACCGGGAACCGGGGCGGAGCTGGCGCAGCATCTGATCAATCGATTTGAGCTTGAAGGCGTAACCGTTGAAGAAACGGACGAACGCGGCGATCACTATGATCCGGCCAATGCGGTCGTCAGGCTGGGACCCTCAAATTTCAATGGTCGTTCACTGACTGCCGTCGCGGTAGCCACTCATGAAGTCGGCCACGCTATCCAGTTTCATCGTCAAGAGTCAATTTCCCGTCTACGTGCACGCTATATCCCAACGGCACTTGGATTGAAGAAAGCGGGCATTCTGATTATGACCTTGCTACCGGTGGTGACCATTCTGGTCAGGTCGCCAGCAGCCATGTTTGCCATCATCGCCCTGAGCTTGGGTTTGCAGTTGCTGGGTGCGCTGGCCTACCTTATTGTTCTGCCGGAGGAATGGGATGCCAGTTTTCGCAAAGCGATGCCCATTCTGGTTGAGGGCGAATACGTTTCCGAACAGGATATCCCTGCCATCAATAGTGTGTTGAAAGCGGCAGCAATGACGTATTTCGCCAGCGCTCTGGCTGACTTGGTCAATATCGGTCGCTGGCTCGTCCTCCTTAGACGCTAACAACATTCACCCGGACAACACCCACAACAGCGAGCATCAAAAAGCGATGTCAGCCCCTTGACGTTACCGATCACACTCGGGTTTTTGTTGTCGATAGGCGACTGCGAAGCGCATCACGCCCATACACGGTAATATACCCATGACACGTTATAGACGCAGTTTGTGCCCGACCGCTCAAAGCTGGCATTACCTGTCTGTCAGCCACAAAGCTGGCGCGACGTTTTCACCGTAAAATGGTCACACTGTTGAATCAATGAACCAGCCCTTCCAACAATTCCTGACGGGCATGATCATGGATCGAACTCAGTCAGACTGGATTCAACAAGAATAAAAACCGGGATTCTATCGATGGCATTGAGCAATACCAACCGGGTATCACCAAAAACATCAGCTGTGTTGCTGGCGCTTGCGCTGCTCGCATCCTTGATCGCGGGATGCGGTGATTCATCTCCTGAGCCTGCGACACCGGATTCAACGCAAACCGCCGACCCGGACAACAGCAATCAGCCACCCGACCCGGCAGGAACTCCTGATCCAAACAACCCGGATCCGGATGTCACAACACCTGAACCGACAAATCCGAATCCGCCGCTTGATACCGAGCTACCTGCGCTGCCCAACCCACCGCTGACACCTGCACCTTCCGCAGATGATGAACCTTTGGTTGAAGCGCCTGAATTTAACGCATCAACCAATCTGACGGTGCTGCGTGACCCTGGCCCGCGTTTGCCGGAAAAACCGCTTCCAGTTATTACAGAGGAAGAGTTTGCGGCCGGCCCGTTACCAGCCGTGATACAAACCCCGGCCGATGTCGATCCGGCGGTCAATTCACCTCCGTTTTTTGACAATCTGCAAGACCAGCAAATTTTTGCAGGACAACTGCTGGAAGTGGTCTTTCGGCCCCTTGATGCCGACGGTGGCGTGCCGGGTATGTTTCCTCAAGAGCTTCCCGAGGGAGCTGCGTTCGTTGATAATTTTGATGGCAGCAAAACACTGGTTTGGCGACCACTGCAAATGGATATTGGCATTCGTGAATTTACCGCGGTAGCCCTTGATCCGGTTAACTCGCAATACCGAACCAGCCGAACTATCCGCATCAAGATTGATGCACCGGATGACTTGTCAACCATACCAAACGTCGCACCGCGGCTGGAGGAACTCGCAGAATACACCACTCGGGTGGATGACCCGTCCATCATCGAGCTCAAGGGCATCGATCTGAATGGCACTGTACCGACGCTAGAAATAGCTGAACTACCGGACGGTGCAAGCTTTGTACGCCACCCGCGCTTTGAAGAAATCTTTGTACTGAAACTGACGCCGACCGTGGCAGGCCCCCTGACCGTGGATGTCACAGTGCGTGATGCGGTCGATTCCAGCCTCACTGTAGTCGAAACCATCACCATAGATGTTCGGGACAGAGCCGACTTTGCCAGAGCTGGCGCACGGTTACGCAACCTAGCAACCAACCGCGGCATTATGATTGGCTATGCCTCAAGGTTCGAATTCTTCCACCGACCAGACAGTGGACTCTATACCGAAATTGCCGCGCAGGAGTTTGATCTGGTTACCCCGGAAAACGCGATGAAAATGGATTATCTCAACCCGTTTCCAGGACGCTTTCAATTTGCCGAAACCGACAACCTTGTGTCTTTTGCACAGCAAAATGGCATGACGGTTCATGCTCACCCACTGGTATGGCACCGGCAGTTGCCCGACTGGATACTGGAAACCAGTGTCAGTGAAAGAAAAGTCCATATGCGTGAATACATCGATCACATCATGACGCGTTACCAGGACACCATACCTTTGTGGGACGTGGTCAATGAACCGCTGGAAGAGAACGGTACATTAAGAAATTCCATTTGGTTTGAAGCGATGGGTGAGGAATATATCAATACGGCTTTCAGGCAGGCGCGATTGTCAGCACCGAATGCAACGCTACTGTTGAACGAATATGATATTGCTGCGGCCGGGCCGAAATCTGATGGTTTTTTCAGCTTGCTCGACAGGCTGCAGCAAGCACAGACACCGATTGATGGCGTTGGGTTTCAATTACATCTCTGGTCTGACTTTAACCAGTTTGATGACGTCAGAAACAGTTTCCAGAAAGCAGCAGAGCGCAATCTTGATATTTACGTTACAGAACTCGATGTCGCGATAGCAGATGGAGGCAATGAGCAACAGCAAGCTGAAGTGTATCGCCAGATTATGACAATCTGTCTGCAGCAAGAACGCTGCAAGGCGTTACAAACGTGGGGATTTACAGATCAATATTCCTGGCGCAGAAATTTCTCACCACTAATCTTCGATCGCGCCTACCAACCCAAACCAGCCTATAGTGCTTTACAGGAAGCACTGACGGCACCTTGATACTGACTACGGCACAGGCAAACAAACCAGCTGCTGCTTGAATGAGCCGAATACTCGATCGTTGAGTATCTCGACTCAGCAGTATTGCTCCAATGCGTCGGCTGTAGCAGAGACATAGTGGCCTCCAAACTTTATAGCGTGCACGACAAGCGGCGCCAGTTGATGCAACTTGATCCGCTCCTGCCAACCAGGCTGTAAGGGTGAAACCTCCTGATAGGCATCAAAACACATTGGGTCAAACCCGCCAAAGAGTCGCATCATGGCAAGGTCAAATTCGCGATGCCCTCCATGTGCTGCCGGATCTATTATCCAGCTCTCCCCTCCCTCGCCTATCATGCGATTTCCAGCCCATAGATCACCGTGCAGTAACGAAGGCTTCTCATCAGCCGCACCAAGCTGATCCAACCGCGACGCAATAGATTCCATTTGATGCAGACAGCGTTGCGGCAATACCTTTCGCTCTGCAGCTATCGACTGCAACGGCAACAAACGACAGGCCGCATAGAATTCAGGCCAGGTAGTCTTTTGCGTATTAGGCAGAGCCAGACTGCCGGTGGTGCGTTGATCCTCTCGTCCGAACATCGACAGCGGTGCCTGATGCAAGTTTGCCATTGCCCGTCCAAACTCGGCTTCGCCGCGGGAATTTCCGGAGCTGGGTTCAATCCACTGCAACACCAGGTAGGGCGGGTCGTCCGATGCTGCCAATACCTCCGGCACACGCACGGATGCTGATGCGCTTAACCAATCCAGGCCATTGGCTTCAGTTGAGAAAAAACCGGCTGGAGGATCACTGTGTGTCTTGGCAAACAGGGTTCGCCCATCAGCGGTTTCCACGCGGAATGCCTGTGCAAAGTCTCCACCTCCGAGGGGGGTGAGCTGCACAAAGCGGGTTTGCAGGGTTTGCTCTGCATGGGCAGTCCAATCTGCCATGTCAGGGTTTAACAAGATCTCCGATTGGCGCTGCCACGCCGTCACTGGCCAGCAATTCGATGGAATCACCAACCAGCGAATGCATGAATTCGACAAGATCGGCTTTCTCGTCATCAGTCAGGCCCAGAGGCTTCATCAACGGTGACAGTTCCGGGTTTGCAATACCACCTCCATCGTAAAAATCGACAACGTCAGACAGAGTCGACAGAGAACCGTTATGCATATAGGGTGCGGTCAGTGACACATTGCGTAAACCGGGTGTGCGAAACTTCCAGCGATCAGCCGGATCCAACGTGACTTCATAGCGCCCGAGATCAATCGGTACAGGTTCCGCTGCGGCGGCATAACTTTTCGGATCGACCATAACGACCACACCCGGCGCCAGGGTAACTTCATGCGGCTCATCTCTGGGGGCTGTTGATTGCAGGTAACCCACGCCGGTATTGTGCAATTTCTCATCGGTAAACAAGGCGTAGTCTGATGCGACTGTATGGCAGGCAATACAACCCGCTTTGCCGGCAAACACCGAAAAGCCACGGCGGGCCGACTCTGACATTGCCGTAGCATCGCCTGAAAAATACCACTGGTCGAACCTGGAATTGGCTGAAATCAGCGACCGCTGATACGCCGACAAGGCATCACCCAGACTTTGCATGGTCGGCCGTCTGGCCTGATACACCTTCTCGAACATTGCCGGATACTCTTTCAATCCGGCGACCTTGTCCAGCACATAGCCAATGGACGGATTATCCATCTCGTTGTCAGCCAGCAGCGGCGACCACACTTGCTGCTCCAGTGTCGACTCGCGCCCATCGTGAAACAGACTCGACAGATAGGCCACATTTAACAGCGTTGGCGCGTTACGCTTGACTGTCCTCCCCTCAACACCGACAGAGGTTGCCAGCTCATTAGAGGTAAAGGCCTGCTGTGGGATATGACACATCGCACACGAAAACGTGTCGTTGATCGACAGCCGGCGATCATAAAACAATCGTCTGCCAAGCTCGATCTTGTCTGCGGTCAACGTGGCTATGGCCGGGTGAGCCGGCAATCCGACGACAGGTGCGCTGGACAATGCCATCAAATCAGCTTCGAAACCTTGTTGATAAACGCTGGTGGAACGACTGGTATAGCTGCCGCTGGCATACCCCGTGCGATCCTCTGGCTGAATATACGTGGCGCTTCCGTTATCACCCAGTGTTGTCTTGACCACATCGGCAGCCGTCGACTGCTTGCCTTGTTCAAGTGCCAGGGTCTGAATATCACTGAAAAGCGTTTCCCCGTGCAGCAAGGTTGCACTGTAGATGTTGCGTATTTGTCCAGCACTATCGATGAGGAACACGCGTAACATGTGATTGATGGTGGCAGAACCATCGGCCAGAGCAGCCTCACTTAACGGCTGGTTGTAATCCTTTAACACCGGTCTTAGCTCAGCGGCGGACCTTGCGGTGACAAAACGCCAGTCGACCGGGCTATCGGGAAACGAGTTTTTATACTCGGCCATTGCCTCGGGGCTATCATTGGCCGGGTCAAAACTCATGGAAACAAGTCTGACAGAGTCGGCCAGCCCGGGAATCCCCGCGACACTGTTACGAACCTGATTTAAAACGTAGGTGGCGAGTGGACAGCCATTAACATCGTTGCAGGCACGGTAAATAAAACTCAACACCGTGATTTTTTCATCCATTAACGCTGAAAGCGTCAATGCCTGGCCATCACTATCGAGCACTTTGCCATCGGCGGCAACGCCGATAACGGGCAGTTTGTAACTGCCGGGTTCCGGCGCGTCGAACTCAAGCGGCTCATAGCCGGGTGCCAGCACAACCGGCTCACCCGCGGGCTTTGCACCGTGTTTTTCCGGGCCATGCCCGTAGAGCCAGCCAGCCCAGAGCAGTGTGCCCAGAGCTAACAGCAACGACGCGAGCAATGTGGAGCCGCCACAGCGGGCAACCCGAACCAGCAGGCTCGGGACAGCCGGGTTTGCGGCGCTGATTTGCATTAACCGCATCGCGTCAGGCACCCTTCAGGTTTCCGACTATTGGTAGAGAGAGTAAGCACCAAATCGCATCTGATGCGGAAAACCCAAACCTTCCTTGATAAAGTCGATACTGAACTTGGGAGCAAGCGCATCTCCAGTCCAGTCATAGGCCTTGAAATATTGAAGGTTAGCGGTGTCCTCGCCTTTTTTATCCCAATTTGCCAAGAGCGATGACGTGTAGTAAACCCGCTTGCCATTCCAGCTTTGCGACAGCATGTTAACTTGCGCGCCTATTTTTTTCTGGTAGGTTTCAACCGGAGCGAACGGGTCAGTGATGTCAAAGACTCGTGTTGAACCATCATTCCAGGTGTTGACCCAGAGTTTTGAATCGTCAGCAGCAATGGAAATATCCACTGGTAACGGAATCTTGGACGCATCGCCGATTTTGGCGACTGATTTAGCCTGCCACTCGTCGTTTTCATCTTCGTAGATCAGCCAGATCTCCGAGGTTAACGCGGTGGTTGTGAAGCAGTAGTTGTTATCCGGTTTCCAGGCACATCGAAGCTCCAGTGGTGCACCCGGTACATCGAGAACTTTCTTTGGCTTGCGGGTATGCAGATCCCAGATAACGACGGTATTACCGAAACGCTTCATCGCTTCGCTATCACCCATCATTTTTCCAAGATCCATCATGTAGTTGTTCCATCCGGTGAAAGACGAAGTAATCAACACATTGCGTCGGGTTAGCGCTCTGACATCATAGCCATAGCCATCCGCAAACTGCCCGGACTTTTCAGCGCCACCGAGATCTTCATCGGTGGGCATCCAATAAGTGTCGATGTACTTGCCATCATTGGTGTATTCGACCATGCCGGTTCTGCCACCATGGTCTTTGTTGTTGGACAGGCCGGTAACCAGCATTCTGCCGGGCAGAGCGTAGGTTGTGTGTGGACCGACAACGCCGCCTGACTCAGAGACAAATTCAGATATCGTATTGCTCAGAACGGGTTTGGCCGGGTCAGTATGGACATCGAAGATAAATATCTTGTTACTGTCGAGACCACCCGCCCACAGGTATTTTCGATCATCGGTGAATCCGCTATGGTGCGCTTCATTGCGCCCACCCACTGACAGTGAATTAATGACAGTGCCGTAGTTTTCAGAGCGCGGATTAACATCGATAGTGACCAACTTGTCCTGCTCATCACCCACGCCTTCTGCGCCAAGTGTCCAGACATAAACAAAGTCTTCCTGTCCAGCAATTTTGGCCATGTACGGCGACATGCAGGTCTCATCTGCGTGAACGAGACTGGTTGTCAACAGCAGCGTAGCAGCTGCAGCCACTTGGGTTACAGGCTTTAGCAGCCTGGACAGCGGATTGGCAGTTTTGAACATATATTCATCTCCGTGAAAAAAGCGTGAGCAACGATACGAAACTGATGGATCAGGTGCGTTGTGAACATCATCGCACCGGTGTCAAATCCAGACTATATAACAAAAGACATAGGCTCGACGATCATACTTTGACAATCAGTGCCAGCTGGAGATGAAGGCATAGTGGTAATCACATGGGATTACCACGATCTTGCAGACGAGAACGCCCGTTTTGACAAACTCCCGTTTTGAAAAATTCAGGATCTGACAAATTACAGAGCCGGCCTGCAGAGAGACTGGAAGAAGACTGGACGAAGACTGGGAGAGACAGGATCAAACAAACCATCTGCATCATCGGCTATAGCCAATGGCTTGTTCGATCCGCCGCTGAGGTAAATGCGAATGGATGACCAGCTGAACAGGGAACAGGAAACCAAAAGAACTCGATGTCAGACAGAGCGCCTGGGACCAAACCTCCGAACATCGAGGAATCAGGCAGGTACAACCTTGCCCGGATTCAGTATTCCTTTGGGATCGAGCGCCGCCTTGATGGCCCGCATTGCACCCAGGTTCCCATCAGCTGCATTCCTGGAAAAGGTTTTGAGTTTGGCGGTTCCTATCCCGTGCTCGGCCGAGACTGCGCCACCCATTTCTTTCACGCCATGCTCAATCGCCCGGCTGATCTGGTCAAGCTCGGCATCAGTCCAGGGTTCGTCACGCGCAACTGTCAGATGCAGGTTTCCGTCCCCCAGATGAGCCAGTGCTTGCAGGCTGATATCGCTGGCAATGTCAGCCAGGCGTTTTTCGAGATCGACCATGTAGGCGTCGAGCTTGCCCAACGGGACCGAAATATCGAACAGCGCTGGATTTTTCAGCACTCGAAAAGCGGCCTGGCTATCTTCTCTGATACGCCAGATATCGGCACTTTCGGACTCTGATTTGGCCATCACCGCATCAATAATATCGCCGGTTTCGAAAAACGGCTCCAATAGATTTAACAGCTCATCTTCCTGCAGGGCACTTTCCATGACCAGATAAGCAGGCGCGTCATCGCAAAACGCCAACACTCTCTCAAGGCCGGTACCGGTCGCCACGGCTGCCGCATATTCCCGCCACATCAGCTCACACAACAGTAAGCCGCCAGATTGCTGCACCGCTCGCATCAAGCGCAGAGCGGCTGCCGCACCCGGGATGGCGAGCATGGTGGTATTACTTTCGGGTTCAGGATCTTCCAGCTTGATTACCGCCCGCGTTACCACACCGAGCGTGCCTTCCGCGCCACAAAAAAGTTGTTTGAGGTCGTAGCCTTCGTTCGCTTTTGGCACTCTGGTTAAATCGGATACGATGGAGCCGTCCGCCAAAACAGCTTCAATACCGAGCATACGTTGTCGCATCATGCCGAATCGAAACGCCTCCATACCACCAGCATTGGTGGAGATCATGCCGCCGATCGTAGCCGACCCACGAGACGCCGTATTCAAACCCAAGGCCAGACCGTGCTCTGCAGCCGCCTCTTGCAACTCTTGCTGGGTGACCGCTACCGACACCACTGCAACCCGTTCAAGAGGGTCTATATCAATTCCGCCTTCGATACGGTCAGTGAGCATGATGACCTGCCCTGGCTCCGAGACTGCCCCTCCTGACAAACCCGTGCGCCCACCATGGGTGACAACCGGTACCTCGGCTTCGTTGCAAGCCTTGAGTACCGCACTGACCTCATCTGCTGATCTTGGCCTGACAGCCACACTGGCACCGGTATTTCCTTCTTCCCAGCCAGGGTCCAATGCCGAAACCTGATTTGATCTCAGGACGGTGCTATCTTCGACCACGGAACATAACAGATCCACAATTGCCTGTTCGGATTTCATCAATCACTACCTTCGCGATTTCAACAATTCATTATACTGCAAACTGACCCGATCGATCGTTGATATTAAAAGCGACCGGCACGCACTTGCTGACAAATATCAACGAGTTAATATCCCCCACTCTTGAGCCAGCCCCCCTATCGGGAACAAAACAGAAGGCGTGGCTGGAAGTGTGTTGGAATGTTTTACCAAAAAGGAGGCAGAGCATCCTGCAGCGCGCTCTGCTCTATAAGTGCCAGAGCGAGGTGCAGAAGAAGGAGGTCAGGCGGATTTAGATCCGGGCCCGGCGTTTTGTTCATCGACCTTGTGCAGCGGCTTGGACAAGTATTTTTCAAGCATCTCTACCAGGCTACTTTTCTGAATGGGTTTGGTCAGATAATCATTCATACCGGCCGCAATGCATTTTTCCCTGTCACCGCGCATGGCATTGGCGGTAAGAGCAACGATAATACACTCAGATGAGGGCTCTTGCTGCGAGCTGACATTCTCGGCAACGGCGGAATTTTCCCGATCGCGTATCACTTGAGTTGCCTGCAATCCATCCATTTCCGGCATGGACCAATCCATCAGGATGATATCCGGCACCAGCTCCGCGCAAAGCGACACCGCCTCATGTCCGTTATTCGCAAAGTGCAGATCAATTTCAAAATCCTGCAACATCGACTCAATGATCAACTGATTGACATCATTGTCCTCGGCGACAAGGATGACTGGAACATCGTGAGGTGTTTTCGCAGACAGCTCTTGCAATGCAGGCGGGTTCTGCAAGTCATCAGATTTTGTCAATATTGCCGTTGGCATCATCAGCACATCACCGGTGTTGGCCGGGGTTTGCTCAGAAGGATTCCGCTCATGATCGATATTAGTCGCCTGCGAAACCTTATGCCGGGAATCAGTGCTGCTCTCCGTGATGCTCCCAGTGATGCTCCCCGTTATGATCCTTGTAGTACTCAGGGAACCCATCGCTGTCTGGATCGCATCAGTGAGTTGAACTGAACGAGCCGGCTTTGTCAGTGTAACCGGCATGCCACGCGCCCTCAGCTCCGACTCTGTCAAATCTATACGACAACTTGAGTACAAGATCGCTGGGGGCATGTCGTCTGCATATTTTTCATTCAGCAGATCCATCAGCGCAATCCCGTCCAGGAGCGGCATCTGGTAGTCCATAATAATAAAATCAAAGCGAAGCCCGGATTCTATAGACTCGGATATCTTTGTAATGGCTTCTGAACTACAGGAAGCACCGGCAACCCCGATACCCCAGGCGTGCAGACGGTGAGACAATACACGGTGATTGATTTCAACGTCGTCGATGACCAGACAATTCAAACCATGTAGATCAATATCAGCAGCCCGATCATGTGCTGTTGAATCCGGCACCGAGGCCTTTTCCAATAGCAAGCTCACCGTAAATGTTGAGCCTACCCCTTCAATCGATGTTGCACCAACATCACCCTTCATCAAATTCGCCAGGCGACGAGAAATGGCCAGCCCAAGGCCAGTTCCTTCGAACTGGCGATTGGCAGCTCCTTCAACCTGCTCAAAGGCGGAAAATACCGATGCCATTTTCTCTTTTGGAATACCGATACCGGTGTCGGCAATTACAATTTCCACCAGATTATGATCAGATCTGTCGGTCTCTTTGACCAACACATTGATATGAACCGTTCCATCACGAGTAAATTTAACCGCGTTACCCATGACATTAGTGGCGATTTGCCTTATCCGCCCAACATCACCTTTAAAGAAAAACGGCAACGTCGAGTTATACTCGAGAATCAATTCAACACCGTTTTCACGTGCTTGCGAAGACAACAACATTACGACATCTTCAAGTGCTGAATGCAGATCGAAGTCCACCTCATCCAAAGACATATTTCCTGACTCGACTTTCGAGAAATCAAGGATGTCATTGATGATAGTGATTAGCGCATTGCCAGATTGCGAGATGGTTTGTGCGTATACACGTTGAGTATCTGTCATGTCACTTTCGAGCAGCAACTCTGACATACCGATAACTCCATTCATCGGTGTACGGATTTCATGACTCATATTAGCCAGAAATTCAGATTTGCTTCGGCTTGCAGCATCAGCTGCGAATTTGGCATCCTGCAGCTCACGATAGGGATTCAGCAACAACGATCTCCCCAGCAGATAGATGATCCCGAATGAGATAAGCAAGCCAGCCGCCACTGCCAACATGACCTGTTTAACCAGGGTGTTTCTGTTACTCTCGCTGGCTGTATCGTTGAGCCGGTAAATCACAATCAGAGGGGTTCCTCTCACCGTGCGCCGATATTCAATAAAGTTCTTTTCCTCTGCAGCCTCATGCAGCTCCAGGTACTTGACTTTCTCTTTGTCGGTCAAGATAACCGAACGGTTGTTCTGATCATTTTTAGAGACCAACAGCTGGCTCTGGCTGATTGATTTGGTCGATGAAATGACTGCAACAACTTCCCCGTCAACCAATACCGGCAGCGCAATTGCAATTCTGGAGTTTTCGCCACCAGACACCAATGTAATTTCTGCTGTCTTCTTTTTTTTCAACAACATTTCGCGTGCGGACAACTGCAGTTGAGAATCCAGTAACATGCCGTTGCTGAAATCGCTCTTCTGCATCATGATAGTAGCTGGTAAATGGCGGGCAAACCGGGTGCGCTGCTTGGCATCGACAACCACAAGACCTTCCCTTGGGCTGGTCAAATAAATTTTGGTAAAAAACGCGTGATAGTCTTTGTAACTGGTGTTGGGACGTGCCACCAGATCCAGAAACTCCTGATTGGTTGCAACCAGCTCAAGATTGACCTTCTGGACTTCCAGAGAGTTTTCTATGTAGTTTGAAAGTAAACGGATTTCGGATTCAGAGATTTCAGCCTGCACGCTGCTGATAGCAGATCCAGTGGAGCGATAGACAAACGATCCAGCGATTAGCAGCGACAATAACGTCGCAGTAGCCAGGAAGAACAAAAACAGTGTTTGCGCCGACCAGTCAGCGATATTGAACAGAGGCTTCTTCATAAAAGCAAATCAGTACCCATCATTTAGTGAGCGACCGCTGCGCTCAAGTCCTGTGGGTAAATTGGCCTACTGTTATGCAGATATGGTGTTTTGGTGGTAAGTTATGAAAACTGCTTCAGATTCTTGTGAAGCAGTGAGTAATTCTCACGAAGCGCTTGGCCGGGATTGTGTGTTTTGCAATTGGTCTTCAATTGCCAAGTTGTTCACAAATGAATGGGTGAGCGTGAATCGGCAAGTGGGGCACCCGCTCAAACATGCCCCCTCCATCGCCCAACTTACTACTAAAACTGGGCGACTAAAAATGAGCGATCAAGCGGTGTTGACTACTATCTTGGTGGCTCGGGTTGCAAAAACACCTTGCACCCACTGTTGAAACGAGCAGAGCACTCAATGGTAAAACCATCATGCAAACGGTCAAACTGAGGATTTTTCGTTTGTACTGCGATCAGCTCCTCCAACGGCATGCCACTTTCCATCAACACCAGCTGCATGTGATCTCCGACGTTATCATCGTGAAACTCCACGCTGTAAAG
>CALFCE010000056.1 GCA_937951215.1 uncultured Granulosicoccaceae bacterium | reverse complement strand
GAGGAGTTCTGTGGCTTTATCTATGTCAATCTTGATCCCGATGCTGCGTCGCTGGCAAGCCAGTCCGGTGACCTGCAAGAAGAAATTTTGCAATGGGCGCCGGATGTTGCACAACTGACCTTTGGACATCGGTTGAGCTATGACATCCAATCCAATTGGAAAAATGTCGTTGATAATTTTCTGGAGTGTTATCACTGTCCCGTTGCCCACAAGGACTTTTGTGATCTGGTGGATATGGAGACTTACAAAGTCACGACACAGGGAATCTATTCCAGCCATATGGCTGATGCCGGTAACGCGCCCAACAGCGCTTACAATGTGGCCGATGCCACGGTAAAAACCCACGCGGTCTGGTGGCTGTGGCCAACCACCTGTCTGATGCGATATCCGGGAAGGTCCAGCATGATCGTGTTGAATATTATCCCGGTGGCTCCGGATCGTACGCTTGAAACCTATGACTTTTTTCTTGAAACACCCACGCCTGATGCGATGGAGCTTGATGCTATCCGGTATCTTGATGAAGTTTTGCAGGTTGAGGATATCAGTCTGGTTGAGAGTGTACAGAAGGGTATGAACACTCCGGCATTCTCGCAGGGACGCATTGTCCACGATCCACAAGGATCCGGAAAGTCAGAACATGCATTACACCACTTTCACGGGCTGGTGCTGGATGCCTATGCGGAGTCCGACCGATGAAGAAACCCAATATTCTGGTCTTGATGGCGGATCAGCTGGCGCCACAGTTTACCGGTGCCTATGGTCACCCGGTAGTTCAAACTCCACATATCGATGCACTGGCTGAAAAAGGCGCTCGTTTCGATTCGGCCTATTGTAATTCACCCTTATGTGCACCATCGCGGTTTTCGTTTATGGCCGGTCAGCTTGTCAGTCGAATAGCGGCCTACGATAACGCATCCGAATTCAGCTCCACGGTACCGACCTTTGCACACTATCTTCGTATGGCAGGCTATCGAACCTGTCTTTCAGGCAAGATGCATTTTGTCGGGCCGGATCAGAAACACGGTTTTGAAGACCGTGTAACTACTGATATTTACCCCTCGGATTTTGCCTGGACGCCTGACTGGGAAGCTCATGATGAACGCATAGACAAGTGGTACCACAATATGCAAACCGTAAAAGAAAGCGGACTTGCGATGGCCACTTTTCAGATTGACTATGATGATGAGGTCAGTTTCGCCGCCCGCCGCTGGTTGTTCGATTTTGCACGGGACAAAAGTCTGGGCAATGATTCACCGTTCGCGATGGTGGCAAGTTTCATTCACCCTCATGATCCTTATGTGGCGAGGCCTGAATGGTGGAATCTCTATACCGACGAAGAAATAGACATGCCGGCTTATGTGCCAGCGCTAGATGAGCTAGATCCGTTTTCACGTCGAGTAATGGATGGCATCGAAGCCTCCTCGGTTGCGTTGACCGAAGAGGAAGTAAGGCGTGCGCGTCGAGCCTATTTTGCCAATGTCAGCTATTTTGACAGCAAGGTGGGTGAGCTGATTAAAACGCTGCGTGAAATCGGTGAGCTGGACAATACGGTAGTGGTTGTGACAGCAGATCATGGTGATATGCTGGGTGAACGGGGTTTGTGGTACAAGATGAATTTCTTCGAGCACTCTGCACGTGTGCCCTTGATACTGTCGGGTCCTGATATTCAGACAGGCGCTATATCCAACGCCTGTTCACTGGTGGATATGCTGCCTACTTTTCTTGATATCGCAGGTGTCGATGCCTCGAAGCTGGGTGAGCCTGTCGATGGCCGCAGCCTGATGCCGCTGGCGACCGGTGGATCCGACCCGGTCGATGAAGCTATTGGTGAATACTGCGCTGAAATGACCCCCTATCCAGTGATTATGATTCGTCGTGGTCATTTGAAATATATTCATTGTGATTTTGACCCACCCCAGTTGTTTGACGTGGTTGCCGATCCGCTCGAAAAGACTGACTTGATTGCCGATCAAGTTTACGCTGATCAAGCTCAGGCTTTTGCTCGGGAAATTGCCGAGCGTTGGGATGGTGAATCGCTTCGACGGAAAATCATAGCCACACAAAGGTCCAGACGGGCACTGCACGCAGCAATGCAGGCGGGAGCTGCCGATCATTGGGATTTCAATCCACCTTCAGATGCCAGCCAACAATATGTACGCAATCACATGGATTGGACCGTGGCAGCCGAACGCTTTCGATACCCGCCAGTGGCGAAGTCGAATAAGGAGTCTGGCACATGAAACTTCAGGGTAAAACTGCTCTGGTCACAGGTGGGCGAGGCGGCATCGGTCGAGCTATCGTGTCTCGCTTCCAGCAAGAAGGAGCTTATGTCTATGCAGCGGATCTTTCCGAGCAAGGCTCACTTGGTATCGAGAATCAGGAGTGTGGTCATTTTCTGAAGCTGGATGTCAGTTCCGAAGAAAATGTGAAAGCGGCTTTCACGCGGGTGACAGAGGAGCAGGGCAAACTCGACATCTTGGTCAATGCCGCGGGCATCGAGATTGAAAAGACTATCGAAGATACAACTCTGGAAGAATGGAATCGGAGTTTTGCGGTTAACGTCACCGGTACTTTCCTGACATCAAAATACGCATTACCGTTACTGCGTGCGGCTGTGACCGAAAAGAGTACCGCCAGCCTGATTAATTTTGGCTCCTATGATGGATTTATTGCCGATCCCGGATTGGCAGCCTATTGTGCGACCAAAGGTGCTGTGCATGCGTTGACGCGTGCGATGGCCTGTGATCATGGGCCACAAGGAATCCGTGTCAATGCGATTTGCCCAGGATACATCGATACCCCGATGTTGCAGAGTTTTTTCGAAGGAGAAGGCTCGGGTGGCGAAGGCGGAACGATTGAGTCGCTGCAGCAAGCGGTACGGGATGTACATCCAATGCGTAACTACGGTACACCCACCGATATCGCCAATCTGGTTAATTGGCTGGCATCGGACGAGGCGCGTTATGCCAGTGGTCAGCTATGGGTGCTTGATGGTGGCTTGTCTGCTCAGGTTCAGCAAATGAAGCTCTAGCAACAGGTATTTATTGATTCCAAGGTAGAGCAAATAGATGAAGTTGGCGGGCAAGCTTGCACTGATAACAGGCGGTAGTCGTGGCATAGGGCTGGGTATAGCTGAAGCTTTTGTCGCGGCCGGGGCTGAGGTGATAGTGTGTGGAAGAGCCGCTGCAGCAGATGTACCCCATCAAGTTCGCTACCAGCAACTCGATGTCGCCAATACTACTGCTGTGACTGGTTTCATCGAGCATTGTATCGGACGTCACCGCCGAATTGATATCCTGGTAAATAATGCGGGCGTGCAAGTGGAAAAAAACGTCATCGAAAGTACCGATGATGATTGGGATCAGGTGATGGGAGTTAACGCACGTGGTACGTTCAACATGTGCCGTGCTGTTATCCCGTTGATGGAGAACAAGGGTTCGATTATCAATATCGGTTCGATTTCCGGCGCAGTCGCCGATCCTGGCATGGCGCTTTACAACGCATCCAAAGCCTTTGTGCATGGCTTGACGCGTTCCATCGCTGTTGATCATGGGCCGCACATTCGTTGCAATGCAATCTGCCCGGGATGGATTGAAACCGGTATGTTGGAAGCCGGGTTTGCTGCCGCGTCCGACCCTGAGGCTGCCAGGCGAGATGCATTGGCAAGACATCCCGTCCGCCGCTTCGGCAAGCCGGAAGACGTTGCGTCAATGGCCTTGTGGTTGGCCTCTGATGAATCGTCATTTGCAACCGGGCAACTGTTTACGATTGACGGTGGCATGACTGCCTCTTCCCCGCTAAACCCTGCGCTGTTCTAGCGGTTGCTACCCTCAGGCAGGGTCTTTATTAACTCTAACAAACTGTTGGTTTTCACTGCTTTCAAAGTGACATTGATCGCTGACCGTGATGCTGCGCCACAAATCCAAAAGGGCAGGGATCGAATAATCTAATGGTTTTCATCAGTTTTTTTCGGGATTTTGAGGAAACCAGTTTTCAAATTTGGCGTCTTACCTGTAAGTCACTTAAATGCAGGTGTTACCAATGTCAGCAATCAACAAGTTACGGCAAACCACAAAGCAACTAAAGGCTTCGGATAATCGCAAGTTTCATGTACGGCAGGAACTCTCGATTCGAGTCAAAAACGGCGTTGCCGTGATTACCGGTCTGAGTCCTTCATCCAGTGTCCGAAATGAGGCAGAAAGGGTTGTAAGCCAATTAAGCAGTGTTTCCAAGGTGATTAATTTGTCGAAGGTTGATTTCTAAACTGGACCACTTCACTGGTGACAAAGAAATAGGGTAAACTAAAAGCTCAACCAACATCAAAGGTTTACAAGGACGTGAAACCTCAATGCCCCGGCTGCCGCGACGGTAGCCACTCTATCGTGCGCGACGGGCGCTTCTTTCGCCAGTGTGATTCGCGCCATATCCAACGTTTTCGTTGCC
>CALFCE010000055.1 GCA_937951215.1 uncultured Granulosicoccaceae bacterium | reverse complement strand
CGCCTTGTTCCATCGACCAAGCCCTCCAGATGCATCACGCACATAGTCATCGCGCAAACGCATATTGATAGCAGTCAGTGCGGAAACCTGCTCTTCGACAATCTTGCCATCCACAACGGTACGAACCGGATACTGGTCGTTCTTCAGCTCATGATCGTCCTCAATCCGGGTTTCCATAAAACGGGCCTTGACGCCACTATTGAACGCATTAGCCGCATTGGTTGATACTTCCTGCCCGAACAGGTCAAGTGACAAGGAGTAATGCAAGTTCAGTTTTTTCTGTATGGTTGGCAGATCAATCACCCCGAGATCACGAATATTTCCAATATCATTCGCATCGCTAATACCGGCGCGTTTCATGGCCTCACATGTCGCCTGAATCACCCGGCCCACACCAGTTTCCCCAACAAACATGTGGTGCGCCTCCTCGGTTAACATAAACCGGCAAGTGCGGCTAAGCGGATCAAAGCCGGATTGCGCAAGACTTTCCAACTGCATCTTGCCGTCGCGATCAGTGAAATAGGTAAACATGAAAAACGACAGCCAGTCCGGTGTTTCTTCATTAAAAGCGCCAAGCATGCGCGGCGCTTCATCAGAACCGGAAGATCGCCGCAGCAAGTCGTCTGCCTCTTCGCGACCGTCTTTACCAAAATATTTTTGTAACAAATACACCATTGCCCAGAGATGACGACCTTCTTCCACGTTAACCTGAAACAGGTTTCGCAAATCGTACAATGAGGGCGCAGTGAGCCCCAGAAAACGTTGTTGCTCGACCGAGCCAGGTTCCGTGTCTCCCTGGATCACAATAAGTCGCTTAAGCATATTGCGATATTCACCCGGTACTTCCTGCCAGGCCGGCTCACCCTTGTGTTCACCGCAAGGGATACGGCGGTCTTCAACTTGGGGGGCAAGCAATACACCCCATCGATACTCCGGCATTTTTACATAGTCAAACCTGGCCCAGCCTTTCGGATCTACGCTGACAGCCGTACGTAAATACACCATTGAATTCTGGAATTGCTGAGGAATTAATTTGTTCCACCAATCGATGTACCCCGGGTGCCACTTCTCCAGAGCTTTTAACACCTTGCGATCGCTGCTCAGTCCTACGTTGTTGGGGATTTGAGTATCGTAGCTGACATCTAGCGTTTGACTCATTTCTCTATCCTGAATAAGTTGTACAAATTGACTGTTGGGTTTCAGCAAAAAGCGTGGACGCAGTCGCGACTACACGCGCTGCATGTCGTACTCGCCACGCACGCCAGTTCCATAGCGCTGCAGAGCACCATTGCTTCCGACAGCGTTGGGGCGATTGAAAATCCAGTTTTGCCAAGCGGTCAAGCGGCCGAATATGCGAGTTTCCATCGTCTCCGGGCCTGCAAAGCGGAGATTAGCTTCCATTCCGGTCATTGCATCCGGGCTGAAAGACGCACGTTCTTCCATAAATAACCGAACTTCATCATCCCAGTCGATGTCATCAAGCACCATGGTGACCAGACCGAGCTCGTTGGCCGCCTCGGCTTCCAGATCTTCACCCATTTGCGTGCGAGCCCTGGACACGTCCTCTGGGGTTCCCAGGAAACGGGTTTCAAGTCGGGTGAGATCATTTCCCATCGGATAGAGCCCGAAGTTGGATTCTGTTAATTTGATGGCGGCCGGCGGCAAGTTGTTACCTTCGAAACTGCCCTCCATCATGTAGGTGCGATCAACTGCGAACAGTAATTCGGCCAGAACGCCAACGAAACAAGAGCCATTTTCCACGAATGCAGCCAATGATCGGGATGTCACATCGACACGCTTCAAGGTTCGCTTCCAGTAGTGCCGCACCTCATTGGCCAGCCAATGATCGGTATTGTTGTTTATCAACCGCTCGTGCGCTTCCAGACACTCCGAATCACCAGTGCTTTTGAAAACCCACAAACCTGCCTCCATTTCATTCAAGCGCAAATGAAGCAAGGCATCTTCCAGTTCTCGACAGAGTTTGAGTAAATAGGCTTGGTCACCCTGAGCGAGAAATGCATCCATATCGACAGGGGCAGGTTCTTCAGGGCCTTTTATATTGATAATGACGCGTCGCTCATCGCGTTCCAACTCTATGTCAACGAGAGAATAGGCAATACTATTGTCTGTGATGGTTCGTTGCAGCGGAGTCAGTGATATCCCCTCTTTGACATCAGCCTTACCGGATTCCGCAGCAAACTCCCGAGCGCGCTCATTGACGGTTTCTTCAAACGTCGAGTTCGGTATCACTTCATCGATCAAGCGCCATTCCTTTGCACGCTTGCCTTTGACTCCTTCTTCGATAGAACAAAAGATATCGGCCAGGTCACGTCGCATTTTACGTTTGTCTGTGATGCGGGTTAATCCACCAGTACCTGGCAGTACCGCGAGCAGTGGGACTTCAGGAAGCGCAACAGCTGAAGCCCTGTCATCGGTGAGCATAAGGTGATTACAGGCAAGCGCCAGCTCGTAACCACCACCGGCACAGGCCCCTTTGATGGCAGCTATGTACTTTTGGCCCGAGTCGGCTTCAGCTGCCTCGAACGCGTTGCGGGTTTCATTGGTGAACTTGCAGAAATTGACCTTGTGGCTGTGAGTGGCCCCGCCCAACATACGGATGTTTGCGCCAGCGCAAAATACCTTGTCCTTGCCCGACTGTAAGACGACCACTTTCACTTCCGGGTGCTCAAACCGCATGCGCTGAACAATATCGTTCAGCTCGATATCGACGCCCAAGTCATAGGAATTAAGCTTCAACTGATAACCGTCAAATAACCCACCATCCTCGTCCACATCCATGATCAGTTTCGCTACTGACGCATCGTATTCCACACGCCAATGTCGATACTGGTCTGGGTCAGTACGAAAATCTATGACTTTGTCCATCAGTTTTCTCCCGCCGGTCGCAGGATTATATCGGCAGAAAACTTGTCAGTAAAGTGATTTTTGCATATAAAAGCATAATTATTTTGCTTTAAATTCAGATACTTATACTTTTAACAGCTTATTTTGTGCTTTTATTTGCACAATTTATCTGTCGCTCCAGACCGTCAATGATTGAAAGAAAATCAACCGGCTTAACCCCCATTAACGTATTAGCACCGCAGGTAGTGAGCAGCCCTCTGGAAATAACACATAATCGCATCGCCGCCTTGGGTCGCTGCATACGCACTTTTAAACAGGCATTTGCCGTCTGGATCAGACCCTGAACAAATTGCTTTTCGTCACTGTCAGGCGGTAAGTTAAGCCAGATGGGCTCCAGTACTTCATGCGCCTCCCAATAGAAGCCACGCTCAAGATAAAACACCCCATGTCGGAATGCGCTACTTTGAGCAAGTTCGTCTGTCGACAGATTCGAACTTACACTTGACTTGATATCATCGAACGCATCTTCTGCATGACGCTGATTTTGGCCAGGTATATAGGCATATTCTGGAAACTGCATTTGGTTCATGAGTCTGAAACTTATCGGTTATGACCGCATTAACGACAGGCCTGCATGGTGTGATCGTCTCCAAGATACTGCTTTTTCAAGTTCTCATCAAAACTGGCATAACCGATATCACAGGCGCGTTGTTCGCTCATCGCATCCCATATCCAGACTTTTCCATCGTCACCAGCGGTGGCAAAACGGTTGCCGTCAGGGTGCAAGGCCATACGCCAGATTGGTTTGCGATGCCCGCGCCACGGAGCTGCCAGTCGACGTTCGGTCTTGATATCCCACCAGTGAAGAAAACCCCGTCGATCTGTGGCGACCAAGGTTCGTCCATCGCCGAGAAAACCCACGTTGGTTGCACCACCTGTATGGCCGGTCAGCCTTGCGATACGTTGCCCGCTGTCGATATCAAACAAGCTCACCGACTCGTCGCTGGACGCCGCGGCCAACAACGTACTGCCGGCATTGACAGCAC
>CALFCE010000054.1 GCA_937951215.1 uncultured Granulosicoccaceae bacterium | reverse complement strand
ATGGCGTGGAAACCGGTGATCACCCTCAATCCAAACCGGTGTTTGATCTCGATTGCATGTCGCTGTTGCAGCTTGCCCGTAAACTTCGCGATGAATCCTGCTTTCAAAGCGGACGTGTTATCGACGCCGCGCCCAAAGTGTTTTTGGGAGCCGCCGCCAATCCATTTGCCCCGCCACTGGACTGGCGCCCACATAGGCTGGCAAAAAAAATCGCGGCAGGCGCTCAATTTGTGCAGACACAGTACTGCTTTGATATCGAACGTCTGCGGTCCTATATGAATATCGTGAGGGATCTCGGGCTTGATGAACAAGTCTTTATTCTGGTGGGTGCAGGTCCTCTGGCATCCGCACGCACTGCGCGCTGGATTCGCGGCAACGTGCCGGGCGTGCATATCCCGGATAGTGTCATCAAGCGGCTTGAAGGTGCTGACGACCAGAAACGTGAGGGTATCAAGCTGTGTATTGAAACCCTTCAGCAACTAAAAGAAATTCAAGGTGTCAGCGGTGTGCACATTATGGCATACCGGCAGGAACACGAGGTACCGGAAATGGTTAAGGCAGCCGGTATCCTTGAAGGTCGAGAACCCTGGCATCCCAGACAATACAGCGGCAACGCTGAAGTGCAGCAACAACTAGAGCAATACAAAAATGACTGATACGATATTAAGTTCTGCCAACAAAGAACATATCATCGGCGATGATCGCCCCTTCACCATCATTGGTGAGCGCATCAATCCTACCGGCCGTAAAATCCTCGCAGAGGAAATGAAAAACGGCGACTTCAGCCGTGTTGAAGCCGATGCTATTGCGCAGGTACAAGCCGGTGCACAGATGCTTGATGTCAATGCCGGAATCCCACTGGCCGATGAGCCTGCCCTGCTTGCACAAGCAATAAAACTGGTGCAATCGATCACCGATGTACCGCTGGCAATAGATTCGTCCATCATTGAAGCACTCGAAGCAGGTCTGGCAGTGTATCAAGGTAAGGCGCTGGTTAATTCTGTCACTGGCGAAGACGAAAATCTGGAGCGGGTGTTACCGCTGGTCGCCAAACACAAAGCCGCAGTCGTCGCCATTTCCAATGATGAAACCGGCATATCGGAAGACCCGGATGTGCGCTTTGCCGTAGCCAAAAAAATAGTGGAACGCGCTGCTGATCATGGCATCCCCTATTCTGATGTGGTTATCGATCCGCTGGTTATGCCAATCGGGGCAATGCGCATGGCTGGACGCCAGGTTTTTCATATCCTGCAGCGAATCAGAACAGAACTGAAATGCAATACGACCTGTGGCGCGTCCAACATCAGCTTCGGCCTTCCCCAGCGCAATGGTATCAACGGTGCATTCCTGACTATGGCAAATTCAGCCGGCATGACATCGTCGATTACCAACCCTTGTCATGAAGAGGTGATGAGATCCATTATGGCCGCTGACGTATTAATGGGAAATGATGCGGATTGTCTTGCATGGATCGCCAAAAACCGCGACCCGGCACCTGAAGGGGACGCAGCTCGTGGGCGACGGCGCAGTCGTAGACGTCCCAGCTCCAGCTAACTCCGGTTTGGCGAAATCAATAGGCGAACGAAATTAAATGACAGACACCAGCTCAGACAACAATGATGCTGTCGAAACCGCAGCTATCGTATTTAGTCCCAGCGGCAAACGCGGTCAGTTTCCGCTGGGAACGTCCATTCTGGATGCGGCTCGACAACTCGGCGTTGATCTTGATTCGGTGTGCGGTGGTCGTGGCATTTGTGGACGTTGCCAGATCCTTTGCTCAGTGGGCGATTTCTCCAAACACAATATTCAAAGCCAGGCAGAAAACCTGAGTGCATCAGACAAGGTTGAAGAGCGCTACCAGAAAATCAAAGGCAAACTGCTCGAATCACGGAGACTTGGCTGTCAGGCCAAACTGCTGGGAGACGTTGTTATCGACGTCCCAGAAGACAGTCAGGTGCACCGACAGGTCATACGCAAAGCCGCTGATCACGTTAATGTCGCACTTGATCCGGCGGTGCGATTACATTATGTCGAGGTGCAGCAACCTGACATGCATGACCCTTCAGGAGATTTACGCCGTTTGAAAAACGCGTTGGAGACCGAGTGGCAATTGCACAATCTCGGTTGCGATGTCGACTTGTATTCGACGATACAAACCACCCTGCGAAAAGGCAATTGGCAAGTCACAGTCGCGGTCTACCAGAGCAAACAGATCATCGCTCTATGGCCGGGCTTTCATGACAAAGCCTATGGGGTGGCAATTGATGTTGGTTCAACCACTATCGCAGCGCATCTGTGCAGCCTTGCCGACGGTAGTGTCGTCGCCAGTAGCGGTGCCATGAATCCGCAAATTCGTTTTGGTGAGGACCTTATGAGCCGCGTCTCGTACGTGATGATGAACCCCGGTGGTGAAGTAGAAATGACCAACGCGGTTCGATCAGCGGTCAATCAGCTGTTGATTGACGTTTGCGACAACGCTAACCGAGAGCAAGCGTCGGCCACCAGCCCCGAAAGCAATGACGAAGCCAATGACCAAACCAAGGTCGAAACAAACTCGACCCCCGACACTGAATCAGAAATAAACGAACAAAATAATCTGATCGGTGTAGACGATATACTGGAATTGACCTTTGTCGCCAATCCGGTAATGCACCACTTGCTGCTTGGCATTAACCCGGTAGAGCTGGGTGGTGCACCGTTTGCGCTGGCCTTTGACGAATCCGCATCGATGCCTGCATCAGACATTGGCATTGTTGCTCATCCCAATGCC
>CALFCE010000053.1 GCA_937951215.1 uncultured Granulosicoccaceae bacterium | reverse complement strand
CCCGATCACCAACACCTTCAGCTACACACACGATGGCTCGGAGAACGATACTGATCAGTTTGTCTATGAAGTTACTGATGATGCCGGGCAAAAAGATACTGTCACCATCGATATTAGCGTTAACCTGCTCAATGACACTGTACCGATTGTGCAGGATGACAATATCACCTTGAACGAAGGTGCCACCGCTATTGCATTCGACAGTGGTAGAACAACTCTGCTTCAGGATCTGATCGATCCGGACACCGGCGACAGTCACAGCGTTACATTGATTAGCGATGTCAATAACGGCACATTAATCATCGACCCGGTCACCAACACCTTCAGCTATATACACGACGACTCGGAGACCACTACAGATCAGTTTGTCTATGAGGTCACCGATGCCGCCGGGCAAAAAGATACTGTTACCGTCGACATTACAGTTAATCTCCAGAATGACCACGCCCCAATGGTGCAGGATGATGTCATAACAGTAGACGAAGGAGGAAGCCTATCTGTATTCGATAGCGGCAGAACTTCCTTGCTTCAGGGTTTGAATGATGCGGACATGGTCGACTCGCACAGCATCACCCTGACACAAGATACCTCTAACGGTATTCTGACAATAGACCACACAAACCACACGTTCAGTTACACTCATAACGGGTCCGAGACGACGAGCGATCAATTTGTGTACGAGGTTGTCGATGCTGCAGGGCAAATGGATACAGTCACCATCGACATATCAATCAACCCGATAAACGACAACGCACCCATTGTTCAGAATGATATTCTCACCTTGACAGAGGGTGGTAACAAGACAACATTCGATAGCGGAAGAACCTCCCTGCTGCAAGGCATTGTGGACAATGACCCCGGAGACACACATTCTGTGCTTTTGGTAGCGGACGTTAGTCACGGGACTCTCAGCATTGACTACACCTCCAACACCTTTGACTATCAACACAATGGCAGCGAGAACCTGCAAGATCAATTTACCTATCAGGTAACAGACGCAGCTGGCAATTCTGATGTTGTCACCATCGATATCGATATAGCCGGGGTAAACGACAATCCGCCCATCGTTCAGAATGATTCAATGACAGTCAACGAAGGTGCTGCCACCTCAGTATTCGATAGTGGCAGAACATCTCTGATCGAGGGTATTATCGACCCCGATATAGCTGACAACGCAACCGTATCGCTCACCAGCAGTGTTATTCATGGCAACCTGATTCTGGACTATTCCAGTAACACATTTGTTTACCAGCATGATGGATCGGAAACTACTGCAGATCAGTTTGTCTACACCGTGACCGATGATGCTGGAAACACTGACACAGTCACCATTGATATCGCGATACTTCCGGTTAATGACCGCCCCTCCGGGTCAGACACAACACTAACGCTTGAAGAAGATACCGTGTACGGGTTTGATACCCCGGACTTCGGGTATAGTGATCCGGCAGAAAATCACTCATTTGAGTCCGTCCGTATTGTGTCCTTGCCACAATACGGCGCTCTGGAACTCTCAGGCAATCCCATCATCAGCGGACAGGTTGTGGAAGTCTCCGATATTCTGGTGGGATCCCTGACTTATACACCGATGGAAAACCATAATTCGACAAACGCTGGTGTTGGCGCAGACACATTCACTTTTCAGGTAATCGATTCAGGCGGGACTGACAATACCGGGAATAATACTGACGAGTTCGTTAGAACTATCACCCTGGACGTTGCCCCGGCAAACGATGCACCGGTGTCTCAATCCGTCATCCCGGATCAGATTGCCGCAATAAATGAGCTGTATGAATTTACCCTGCCAGCCGATTTATTTTCCGATGTCGATGGCGATGCACTCACTCTGGACGCAATGCTGGAAGATGGCACGGCGATGCCCGCATGGCTGAGCTTTGATCAGTCTGAGGAAAAATTAAGCGGTACTCCGGTTTCTGCCGACAATGGCAGTATCGAGATTCAGATTATCGCGACCGACCAGGACGCAAGCACAGCCTCGGTAACATTCACCTTGAGCGTGATTGAAGTGAACAATCCGCCAACCGATATACAGCCCCTCGAGGCGGAAATAGAAGAAAACGCGGCCGGAGTAACCATCAGCCCTATCACTGTGAGTGATCCCGACAGCTGGGATATGAGCACAATTACAGTCGATGATGCGCGGTTTGAAGTAGTAAACGGCAGTCTGCGATTAGTCGATGGTGTAGCGCTTGATCATGAAGCAGAACCCGAAGTCACGCTGAACCTGACCGCAACTGATAGCGGTGGCAACCAGTTAACCAACCAGCTAACTTTGGTTGTTCTTGACGTTAATGAATCACCGGAGGTTAACAGCACATCTCTGGATACGACTGGCACCGCACCTTTTACCATTACCCTGCCACCCGAGCAGTTTTCCGATCCGGAGCAGGATAATCTGACTTTTGATGCGACTCTTCCGGACGGTTCACCACTACCTGCGTGGTTGTCTTTCGATGAATCGACACTATCCGTGACGGTAGATTCGCAAGCGCCCGCAAGCGACGGATTCCCGCTGTTAATTATCGCTTCAGATGGTAACGGCGGTACTGCGGCCTATCCTCTGATCCTGATAATAGAGCCGCAGCTGGCTGCAGCAGTTCCAGTCAGTGAACCACAGGAAATGAACACATTCGATCCGCAACCTGTTATTGAAACAGCAATCATTGACACACAAACAACGTCAACAGCTGCTGAATCTGGAGAACAAAGTAACGCAGAACAGCAACCTGAACTGCCCGGAGAAGATAGCCCGGCATTACCTGCACCCTCTCCTGCTGATGTCGAGCAACTACTATTAATCGCAGCTCAAACCGCGAGTATGGAACCACAGCCTACGCAAACCTTCAGACTGCCCTCGGCCGATCAGGAAGAGACTGAAAACGTGACCACTGAAGTCCGCGGAGTCTTCGAAATTCCACTGTCTGCTCTGTTCAAACCTGCGGATCTTGGCTGGCAAGCCTCACAGATGATCATGCTGGAGAAAATGGAGAGCGTGCGCGACGAGATGCAGGAGCAACAAATAACAATCGAACGGGCGGTTCAGGCGACCACAACTGTCACAACCGGCCTCTCAGTCGGCTATATTGTCTGGTTACTGCGTAGCGGGGCAATTCTGGGCAGTGTTCTATCGGCTTTACCCGCCTGGCGTACTATCGATCCGCTGCCTGTTCTGTCGTCTATGGGTCACTCAGACAATCTCGATGACGATGAATCACTCGAATCCATGGTAAAAAAGCCCCAGAAAGAGCAAATTGATAACCAGACCGAGCCAAAGAATAAAGATGAAGGACAAACAACCTGATTCGGATGTGCTGGACAATCTGGTGCTGGAAGCCCGAAAAGCACACCAAGAGAATCTCGAAGGCTACCGCCAACAAGCCTTAAAGCTCTATCCGTGGATCTGCGGGCGATGCCAGCGGGAATTTAACCGCGAAAATATCGCTGAACTGACTGTGCACCACAAGGATCACAATCACGATTACAACCCGCGGGATGGCAGCAACTGGGAACTACTCTGCCTGTACTGCCACGACAATGAACATCAGCGGCTGACCGAACACCCAACCATCAACACCGATGGCGATTCTCCACAATCGACCTACAAACCATTCAGCCAGCTTGGCGAACTGACTGGCAGCATCGACGACAGCAAGTCCGACTAACCACGCAACCACCTCCCCTCGTCCGTCCGGACACCTGCGTTAGGTAGCGGCACGATACTGTATCGTCCTTCACTATTGCGAACCATAAACTATGTTCAGGTAGCGGAGACGCATTTTTTTAACAAAATGGAGAACAGCATGAAACCTCTTCTGAAAAAGCAGCAAGCAAAAGGCAAGGCGGGCATGGGTGGAGTTCTGCAGTCACCAGCAGTCAAGAAACACGTTCAGAAAGCCACAAAAAAGAAGTCCAGGTAGGTAATCAGCAGTTGAAACGGATATTTCAATGACAATGCGATGAGTTTAGTCGCTGAAAAACCCAGCTGTTTATCAGAGCGCCCCTCTACCGCGAACGATGAACAGCTGGTTACCTTCTTCCACGCATACCCCGACGCTTTACCCCCCATGCGCGCTGACAAAGCAGCCCTCGGAGGAATCCCCGTAAAAGCCTATCAATATTGCGAAGCACTGCGAATCGCTTCGGGATTTGGTTGGTATGCATTCCCGGCAGCCGATATTCAACTTTGTTTTGACGGAGTCGATGTGTTTTGGGCAGATGACGGGCAATGGGAAAAGCTGTCAATCGAGTATTTACCGTCCCCTGAAGAGTGGTGGGCACCTCATTGTCCTGACTACCTCAGTGATATGGCCCCACCGTTTATTTCATCACTGGGTGTACCGGGGTTTGTACAAATCTGGACAGGATTGCTGGTCAGAACTCGCAAAGACTGGTCTGTGCACGTTCGGCCTCTAGCCAATTCACCGTCATCCAATCAGTACTTCTGTTTTGAAGGAATTGTAGAAACAGACAAATATGCACCAATGCCTCTGTTTATCAATCTGAAACTTCAAAAAACCGACACCATCATTTCTTTTGATCGGAATCAGCCTTTGTTCCAGATACAACCATTGCATCGCAGTCACTACGCAACGGACACTCTTTCGCAGTTCGAGGTTTTACCCATCAGCCACAAGCTTGAATGCGGCAACCAGCAACAAACATCAATGACAGATCTGGATTGGGAAGGTTATTCAAAAACGGTGCGGGTCGCCGATCCTGAAGAAAACGCTCACCAGTCGGGCTCATATGCAAAAGAATGCAGAAAACGCAGCAAGTCCACTGACTGACCGCATTCCATCAATTCACTTTTACTTACCTGTGCGGTACACCCGCCATTTCCAGAGATCTCGCTACACGACTACCGATTTGAAATGATCCTGTGGGATGGCTGGACAGGTAGCTGCTGGTCGTAAAACCAGGATCTTTTTTCATCAGGCGGCGAGCATTCTGTCTTGCCTGCCTCATTTTACCCAGTTCAACCTGAATGGCAGTCAAAGCCCTGATGTTCGATGTGTGATTGGAATTCAGCTCATCCGCCTCCAATGCGTGACGCTCTGCCTCCTCCAGATTATTTGCCGCGTACTCGACCGCTGCAGCACAGGTTTCAAAGAAATGCAGCTGCGGATCGAACGGCGATAACTTGATGGCCTGCAGTGCAGAAACTCTGGCCCGCTCCACGTTGTTTCGATAGATATCAACAGCCGCTTTGTAGGCATGCACCAAGGGTTCATTGGGATTGAATTTCTCGGCAGACTTGTAGAAGTCGTAACCTGTATCCGAGTCACCATAAAATTGTGTGTAGACAAACCCGGTTGTAACCAGCGCCAGGCTGTCAGCAGAATTCGCAGCCAAAGCCTTCTGACAGTATTCCATCGCCAGATCACAAGCTTGTTCTTTCTCCCGGAAACTCCAACCACCGCCCCGGTTCAGCTTGTAGGTATACCACTGCCCCATTAATGCATTAACACGCGCATTTTTCGGGTATTGGGCGAGTATGTTGTCAAAATAGGTTTTGGCTCTGTCAAAGTGCACGTCCGTCACACTGTGCATATAACTGATACCGGTCAACAAGGAGGTATGCAAAGTCAGCGACTCAATGGGTTGTGCAGCCGCACGGTTAACCTCATGGTTTATCACACTCTTGCTGGCCTGACATGCAATCGATGACACGACTTCGCCATCGCTACCCGTTAGCTCGTTCAAACCACAAGACAGGGTTTCAGCCCAGACCACATGTGAGGATTGTATCTCGGACACTTCAACAGACAACTGCAGTCGCTTGCCTTGAAAATAATAAGAACCAGCCAAAATGTAATCAGCGCCCAGCTCAGTGCCTATTTTTTCATAGGCCATGTCTGTCTGACTGTACCGCGCAGTGCTTAGACGGGAAACAAGATTCAACAGGGGTGAATGGGTCAAACGAGAGATGGTTTCACTGGCAACAATTTCTCCGATATCAATGTCATCAGGTTTGTTACTGCCAACAAATCGCAGCGGCACAATAGCCAGCAAGGGTAAACCGGTATTGGCGGGAGCTGCTTTTTTCAGGGCTTTGGGGATATCCCCGTTCAGATACTTGTCAGAGGTGTCTTCGACTCTCGACTTTTTCCGAAACTTGGCGACAAAGTTGCCAATGGGAACATCAATGATGACTGAGTCGGCGCTACCAACGGTGCTGTAGTAATGCGCCAACGCTTTGCGAGTAATGCCGGAAATATTGCGAACATAAGGATCCTGTGGATCAAAATCAGAACCCTTGTCAAAGACATCGACTGCAATTTCAAAAGCTCGAATGGTATCAGGGTTATCTTTAAGCGTTTGCCGGACGACGTACTTGAGAAATTTGGAAATGCGTTGTGAGCGTTTGAACGAATCGGTTTGCAAGATTTTTTGCAAACACTTTTCGACTTCCTCCTTGTTAATATCAGCGCTCATAATTTGGTTTAACATCCCCAAACAGTTGAATCATCAGCTGTACAACTGCAGGACCTCTCTCCCCTAGGATATCGCGGTGCTATCATTATTATTTTGCCACCGGCAATACCGACGATTGACCAATTCCCAAGGTCTCGCCCGCCACACCTGCCGGTTGTATTACACAATATACACGTTTTTACAGGCTTTTTAGGGCTCTCAAGCAGATCTATTTCAAGAGAATGACAATCAGACGTATTATAATAATGTTATGCATTGAATCCAGGCATCGAAGCACTGGCAAACAGTCATCCGGGTTGATCGGGAACCAGTTCGCAAAACAGCTATCACGATACGTACTGAAACAAACTGAGTTGAAACCTCTGCATAGCGGGCAAGCGGGGATTGACTTGGCAGTGCGGTTGACTAACAGTAAGGTCCGAGAGCGCAAATAACCATTGCTTAAAACTATCGAGGGATCGGCACAGTGTCAGGGAAGATATTAAAGATGGTGATAACAACGCTAGTGCTGATTCATGTGGGTCTCTTTGTCGCATCATTCCTGCTTTCGCGACAATCCGAGTCGCGTCATCCTGCGATTGGCCAGCAGCTCAAGATTGAGCACATCAACGATGCAAAAGCCCACACAGGGTATATGCATATCAGAGGCCCTGAAACTCGCACAGCTGCGCAAGAGCAAAAAGAACGTCCCACGATTGTACTTATTCATGGAGCCAGCACCAGTCTGCTGGACTTCGAACCATCTCTGTATCCGCTACTTGAGGGCGAGCTTGATGTCTATTCGGTTGATCGCCCGGGATATGGCTACAGTGACCGCTTCAATGAAACCTTAAATCCGGAAGCGCAGGACTTCGACGAAAGCTGGATGAATCCCAAGCGCCAGGCGCAGTTGATTATCGATGCACTGGAGGCCGCTGGAGTCGACAATGCTATTTGGGCCGGGCATTCACTGGGCGCTGCCATCGTACTGGCCGCGATGCTGGATTTCCCGGAGAAAGTTGAGGCAGGCGTGCTGATCGGCGGTGGCAGCCACCCCTGGACTGGCCCGCCCGTCTGGCATATGGCCTTATCGATACGACCGATACTGGGGCGGCTATTTACCTGGCACTATGTCGAAACGCTGGGACGCCTGATGCTACCCAAAGCACTGGAGGTGGTTTTCAAACCTGAACAAGCACCGCCCGACTACCAGACCGATACCGGCATCACGTTAACACTGAGACCCGACACTTATCGTCACAACGCAACAGACCGCACCAGCCTGAGCCGCTATCTTGAAACCCAGTCAACCAGATACAACGATTTGACTCAACCCATGCTATCGATTGCAGCAACTGATGACCACGTTGTACCGGCCTGGAATCATCACGATCGACTGGTAAAACAAGTTGATCATCTGGAAACACTGTTACTGCAAGGTGCGGGGCACGCCATGCACCATACGCGATCTGAAGAAGTAGCCAACGCGATTATTTCATTTGCCAGAAAAACCAGCTCCGACTAACATGTTTTCACTGCGGTCAGCGCACATCTCATCCGCACAGGTTCGACGATCATCAATAAACGATTCTTTCTACCCGAGAAAACAAAATGAGCACCGATAATAACTACACGCCTCCCAAAGTCTGGCAATGGGACCAAAGTGGTGGGGGAAAATGGGCCAATATTAATCGTCCCATCGCTGGTGCGATGCAGGAGCAATCACTACCTGTCGGTAACCATCCGTTACAGTTATATTCACTGGCCACACCAAACGGTGTAAAAATTACTATCATGCTGGAAGAGCTGATTGCTCAGGGTATCACTGGCGCTGAGTACGACGCCTACTTGATCAACATTGGTGAAGGTGAGCAGTTCGGCTCGGACTTCGTCAAACTTAACCCCAATTCCAAGATCCCGGTGCTGCTCGATCGCAGCATGTCACCCGAACACGCTGTATTTGAATCGTGCTCCATTCTCCACTACCTGGCGGAAAAATTTAATACGCTGATGCCAACATCTGTTACTGAAAAAAACCGCTGTCTGACCTGGCTGTTCTGGCAAGAAAGCAGTGCCTCTTATCTGGGTGGTGGCTTTGGCCATTTTTATCGCTACGCACCAGAGCCAATCAAATACTGCATTGATCGCTATGCCATGGAAGCGAAACGCCAACTCGACGTACTGGACAGGCATCTTGCAGAAAACGAATACATGTGCGGTGACTACTCTATTGCGGACATCGCCATCTGGCCATGGTATGGCCGTGTCGTCCTTAATGAAGTCTATGAAGCTTCAGAATTTCTTGATACCGACACCTACACCCATGTTAATCGTTGGGCTAAAGTGATTCGGCAACGGCCTGCGGTTCAACGTGGAGTCATGGTCAATCGATCAAGCGGGCCGCTGGAAGGACAATTGCGGGAACGTCACGACGCAAGCGACTTTGAGCACAAGACACAGGATAAGCTGGAGGCTTGAGGCAATCAGGATAAGACAGGAGATACTATGGAATACGGTCATCTGGAACACGTTGAGGGTAGCGGCATTGAAGTCCTGGAACCCGAGTTCAAACTCTGTTTTGTGGGGCACACCAGAGTAGAACGTTTATGGCGCGGCGCTCGTTGGTGTGAAGGACCGGCCTGGTTTGCCGCAGGGCGCTATCTTGTCTGGTCTGACATACCGAACAACCGTATGCTGCGATGGGACGACACCGATGGCAGCGTGTCTGACTTCCGCATCCCCTGCAATAATACCAATGGCAATACGGTTGACTATCAGGGAAGGTTACTCACTTGTGAACATCTGACACGCCGCGTCACCAGAACAGAACACAATGGCACCATCACCGTGTTGGCAGATCAATATGAAGGCAAGGCCCTGAATTCACCCAACGATATCGTTGTGCATAGTGACGGTTCAATCTGGTTTACAGACCCTGACTACGGCATTGGCAGCGACTATGAAGGCTTGCGAGCTGATCCGGAACAGGATGGCTGCCATGTCTATCGGATTGACACAACCGGCTCAATCACCAGAGTGGCCAGTGATTTCTCCAAACCCAACGGCATCTGTTTTTCAGAAGATGAAAAATTTCTGTATATTTCGGATACCGGGGCGACCCATGAAGAAAACGGCCCTGCCCATATTCGGCGCTTCAGCGTAGACAGCAATGCCGGAAAACTCAGCGGTGGTGAAGTGTTCGCAGAGTGCACCAATGGGCTGTTTGATGGATTTCGTTGCGATACCATGGGCAGAATCTGGAGCAGCGCCGGCGATGGTGTGCATTGCCACGCCACCAACGGTGACTTGATTGGTAAAATCGTGTTACCAGAAATGGCAGGCAACCTCACATTTGGAGGCACCAAGCGCAACAGGCTATTTATCTGTGGCACCACTTCACTTTATTCGGTCATCGTCACCGCCAACGGAGCTGCTCCCGGCTAGAGCAGGGTCGCTTCAATCGTGCCGGAAAATTTAATCATACGAAAAGCCTGCGCCGTCGACATAGATCCTCTGGTCAGGCTTATCAACGCAGGAGGACCGGAGGATAAGCCACGCCAGAATTTACCCGAAGAACTACCCTCTACTTATTTTGAAGCTTTCGAGCTGATTGATCAGGATACCAATCAATATCTGATGGTAGCGGAACTGAATGGCGAAATAGTGGGTACGTTTCAGCTTACTTACCTGTATCACCTGGCCGCAGCAGCAAGACCCGATGCTCAACTTGAAGCCATCCATGTGAAAGGGGCACTACGCGGGAAAGGCATTGGGACGACAATGTTGCAATGGGCGTTGGAACATGCAAATTCCAAGGGGGTAAGGCGCGTACAGCTTACAACCGACAAACGGCGCATCGAAGCGCACTCACTATACAAACGCCTTGGCTTCACATTTTCACATCAAGGCGCGAAGCTCTACCCTGACAAATAGAGCATCACTTCACGGAGTGACCGATCAGAACATTGTTTCCAGTCGGCTGTTGACCAGTATCTCTGCTACATGTTGCCCCCCCCGAGACTCAAGCGATACCCTGCGGCAGACAGATTTTTCGCAACCGCAAGACCGATACCTCTATTGGCACCACTTCACTTTATTCGGTCATCGTCACCGCCAACGGAGCTGCTCCCGGCTGAAGACTTCCACTGTGGGCATCTACTGCAAACTGTCAACCAAGTTGCAGCCCATCACACTCAACTGTTGATCCCGGCCGAGCTCAGCGGAATATCCGGAACAGATAGCTCCAAAGCTGTCTAACTCTGTAAGAAACAACAGACGATGGGTGGTGCGGTGAAACTGAAAACTTTAAACTCTGGATGGCTTCTTGCCTTTTTTATCCTGTTTTCCAGCTCCTCTGTTATCGCCCTGGAAGAACTACAAACTATTGATCCACTGCCCCCCATGGATGGACCGGGGTTTCGAGCTCTGGGCTGGCAGTGGCATTATGTGGATGCTGATGGTAAGCCTGGCTTCATGGAAAAAATTGCCGGGGATATTGTCTCGGCAACTTACAAGCGCAGCGATGGTTGCAGTTGGACCCGGCCTGTCAAAGGATTTGCACCTGCTACACAATGGTCAAACTGCCCCAGTTCCGGCAAAGCCGATGTCTCCTTTGCGGGAGGAAATATTTGGCCGTTGACCGTCGGTTCGAAATTCACCTGGAAAATTAGCGGTAAAAGTAACCTCTTGAGCAAAGCCTGGCAGTCGTCACGCAGCTGCGAAGTACAGCCAAGCGTACGCGTACGAACTGTGTTGGGAGAGTACGATGTGCATAAACTGTACTGCAAGGAACGCTGGGGTACACGCACTTGGTGGTTATCACCAAAAGTCGGTACCGCAATCGCCTATCGGCAGACAACAAGACGCGGTGTGATTCTGCAGGAAATGACCCACATTGAACCTTGACTTTCAGCTGCCGAAACCTTACCGACCCGTTCCACGCCCGGTAAAACCTAGAGGTGGTTAAAGCCAAGGCTACTATAGCCATCAAATCGACTGCCTAAAACATGGTCTCCAACCGACTATTAACCAATATTTCAGCTACCGAAGCACTGTTGGGAAGCGACAGAGCATAGGCAGTTGTTTCGGCAATCGCCTCCGGGTCTATTTTGAATTCATTCTCGGGTGGCGTAACTTGAGCCACCATGTCGGTATCAACCAGCCCCGGGCAAATCGAAGTTGCGCGCAAGCCATAGTCCCAACCCTCATAACGCAGTGCATGGGTTAATGAGGTCGCGGCAAACTTGGAGGCACAATAACCTAGATTACCGCTGCCCATAACCCGCTTGCCGGAAAGCGAAACCATATTGATCACACGACCGTGCCCACACTGCTTCAGGCCAGGTAATGCAGCCCGAACTAACCGTAAAGGCGCTTTGAAATTCACATTCCACATCAAATCAAGGTCCTGCTCTCCTCCACTAGCCACCGCCACAGGTTTCATCACACCGGCATTGAGTATCAAAGCATCTATGGAAGAGTATTTCTGTTGAGTGGCTTGCACCCAACTCGATGCCGATGCATCATCCAGCGCATCGTAGGGCTGTACGAAAACCTCACTACTGAACATCGACAAATCAAGTACCGATGGATCACGCGCCCCGAGACTCAAGCGATATCCTGCGGCAGACAGAGTTTTCGCAACCGCAAGACCGATACCTCTGTTGGCACCACTGATCATAACAACACGATTTTCAGGTGACAGCATAGTTTTTACTCCAATGTCTGGCTATGGCTACCTGCATGCCACAGCACATTCTCCAATTCAAGCTAATAGCCTAACAGAACAGCCACCCTCTGAAACGAAAAAACCCCACCTGACAGCAGATGGGGTTAGATTATCCTGGCCTGAATGCGACCGGTATTGTGTTAAATCATCACGGTTAACTCATGACATTCAGATCCGCACCACCCCACAGTACGCTGTAAGCCTCGCAATGAATCAGCAGAGATTTGAAGTCATTGATATCAATGCCGGCAGGCAGTACGTAGTCCTGTGTACCCTTGTTGGACTTCAGAACAGACACCATGAC
>CALFCE010000052.1 GCA_937951215.1 uncultured Granulosicoccaceae bacterium | reverse complement strand
GAACGCATCCACTGCTTAAACATAACACCAAACAGATTCAACAGCACTGTCAGCACAATGGAATTAATCAACATTTCCTTCCAAGGAACAAACACTCTGACCCATTGCTATGAATCCTGATCTATGGATTCTGGACCTTGGGCTAGGTAAACCCTAGCCATCAAGAATTTTGAAGAAATTTGTTTAAATGTGGAAAGAATGTGCAACTACCGGGATCCACAGAATCTCTTGCTATGATTCTATAACGCGGTTCTCTCTAACCAACCATCTGCTTCCGAACAACTGAATCGCTATGTGACCAAAAAAATCACAGTTCACTACCAAAAGCTGGTCAGCGATGAGAGTACAAAAAGATATGAAAATTTCCCTAATAGGCTCGCTGGTGTTGACTGCAGTTAGCTGTGGATTCGCCTCAGCCAGTGAAATAGAAGAGCAATCAGCACTGAAACAGCTATCTGCCTATTTTGCAAAAGCCAATATGGTGGCAAATCCTTCAATCGTAGATTGCACCTTGTCAGGTGGAAACAAAACAAAATGTTTTCAAATCACTGTTAAACCTGAACCAATGACGCATACCCCAGGCCCCTGGTGCCCGGAAAATATCTCAAGTTCAGCAGACAGTGGTGGAATTTGGCTGGAGGAAGGGAAAGTGTACGATGTAAACGGGGCTTTCATCGAGAATTTGTCAACATTTTATTCGGACGAAAAATGGCGATTGTTTGATTCGGAAACTGGTGCCGTACGTATCACTGACACGTATGAAAAGTGCGCAGGTGCAGCAAAGCCAAACGTTGAACCCGAATACCAACAACATTGCGTCGAATGTCAGCCAAGTTTTGTTGAACAAAGCAAGACTATTACTTATACGATTCCTCTCTTCCCGACTGAGGCAGATCAACCCTCAAACACAAGAGAATCAGGCTCGGGCATTGCCTTCGATGGCGTAAGGCTCGATGCATCAGCGCCAGTTTCAGATATTTTAAGCAATTACACCTTGGCTCCATTTGACGATTGCGGCGGTCACGTGAATCTCGCGGTAGGGTATCACTACCACGCGGCCACTGATTGTCTACAGAAAGCTGCGACTTCATTCGATCATGGTGAGGCTGTGGGCCTTGCAATGGATGGGCATTTGATCCTTGCCCGACAACTCAGCGACGGATCAACACCGACCGACCTGGACCAGTGTGGCGGACATCAAACCGAGCAACTGCCTTACCATTATCACGCCGGGGAACAAGGCTCCAACGCGATACTGGGCTGCCTTGTTGCCGAATACGGCTGTGTGTCAACTGAGCCAGGGGCTGAATGCGATTCGAGCAAGTCGTCGAAAAAGGGTTCTCGAAGAGGCCCGCCTGATTTTGCCACTGCTGCAAAACGGCTCGGTGTGAGAGAAGACGAGTTAAAAAAAGCACTTGGCACTCCTCCTCCCGATTTCAAAGAAGCAGCAAGTAGGCTAGGAATAACAGTAGAATTACTTCAACAAGCGCTGGGGAATTAATAATTGCTTAAGCTGAATTGATGAAATTGCGTCCCAAGATATCGAAATGCAAGCGGTCTTCGACAAGGGTTGAATCAATTTGAAATATAAACCTGATCTGAGCCTTTTAGTTTAAACCTTGGAATTCTTTACTAAATACTGAATAACGAACGCTTGAACAGTATCCAGTCTTCATGGATCTGGCCACTATCCCTACCGGAAAAGCACACCAACCAGATTCAACAACACTGTCAGCACAATAGAAATAACCAACATTTCTTTCCATGGAAAAAACACTCTGACTCTGGGCTTTGTTCTAGTCTCGCGCTGCTTGTCATTCTCCAGTTCATCAAAAGCCTCTTCCATGCGCTGATGGATCTTTCGCTCGACTTTACGTGATTGCGTTGGAAAGAGTCTGGGTAACAGATTGATCAGCACCGTCAGGACAACGGATGCGATCAGGGAGTGAAGAAGGAAGTCTTGCAATTATATTCTCCAGGGTGAGTCAGTTGATGCTCGGTTCCATTTTGTGGCACGTCAACCCCAATGCCATTCCTGCAATACCACCACCAGCAATTAATACTGTCATAGGTCCCCTTTCCCAACTTACGCCAAAACATCCCTGACCATCATAACGCAACTGATTTCCGCTCTGCTCCCGCTAACGCTAACGCTGTCAACAAGACTCCCAAATCTCCTCAACCCGCTTTTTTATCATCAGTGCCTCTTCCCAGCGATCCGACATTTCATTCCCGTTTGCATCCGTCATCGCATATTCTCTCGGCCCGAGCTCACACAGAAAATTGCAAACGGCGTCCTGGTCGTGTCTGGCTCTCCATGAAGAAAAGCCGTAGGCCCACCATTGGGCGAACAGGTCATACCAATCTTTATGATGGGGGAAGCTGATCTGTAGTTGAATCTGTTCGCGGGATGCAACACGGCCCTGGAATGCGCTGGATTGGTCCAGAATGCTCCTGATTTGAGAGTCAACTTCTTCGCTAATGGGCCAGCCGAATTCACGGCCAACCACGTAGTGGGATAAATCGGCCGAAAGTTGCATTTCCGGCACTTGTTGCATCAATTGCAGCGTGTAGAGCATATCGGTAGTCAGGCAATCCCGATGGGTTTCAATAGTTACTGGCAGGTTCGCAGCATGACAGAGAGCAATCCATTGTCGGACAACGCCTGCGCCCTCTTCTACCGAGAACGGGTATATCTGACCGATAATATTCAGGTGCCGGGCACTCAATGACAATGCCAGCTCGATGGCGGGAACAAGTGAGTCTGTATCATGAGGGAAAGCGGTTACGGTACTGCCTAGTTCATACCTTTCAAGTAACGGCGCTAACTCAGAGAGCGGATAATCACCAAAGACTATGTCCACCCCATCGAACCCAGCGCTGTCTATCATGGAAAACTGAGTTTCCAGAGGCATTTCATCACCGTGCCAAGGACGACTGGTCATGGACCACAATGATTGAAAAACTTCAAGCTTCTGCATAGCGAAGGGTTCAACTGGTAAGGGTTTCACTGGGTAATGAACGATTGCATTATATTCTGATCCATCGATGTATTGCAGCTTGATGCTGGAAAATAGAGAGGGTTTTCCCAGCATTCCCAACACTTTGCACCGATAGTATTGCAGCTGAAAAAGTACAATGATATGTTTGACTGACTTATTGGCCTTGTGTGTCAGCTTCTGTAAAAAGAACGGGCTCTGGCTCCGACACAGTGCCCAACGAATACTCAGGAAATCAATTAAGATTTACAATGGAAAATTCAAGTAGCGAGCTGAACAAAGTCCATTGGAGCTTCTGGTTGCTTGGCATCATCGGGCTGTTATGGAATATGGGCGGTGCAGCCAACTATATTATGCAAACCAGTAGTGATATGGTCGCGCAAATGCCGCCATCTCATCAAGCCATCATCCAAAGTCGCCCCGCCTGGGCAACTGCAGGATTTGCAGTCGGTGTGTTTATCGGCGCTATTGGCTGCCTGCTGTTACTGCTGAAGCGCCGGCTTGCAAAACCTGTACTACTGATTTCATTAGTTGGTATTGTGCTGGCGGTTGTACATACCATTATAGTTGCTGTATCAGGCTACAAATTCTCGGGAGGCGAGCTTGCAATGATGGTGTTAATGCCTTTTCTGGTTGGGGTTGCACTATGGCGTTACTCACTGCTGTGTGCAAAAAAAGGTTGGTTAAAGTAATGTCCGAACACTACCGCCAGCTCGCACCTGATGCCTACGTCAACTGTTCTGACGAGGTCACTTCTGTCCGATCCATACCCGATGATGTTATCGCCTGGCTTGGGCGTGATATAGATGAGTCCCAGTGGCTGGTGCGTCTGAGTGATGAGGCGCTGGCCGAGATCGATGGTGCGGCAACCTTTATCCAGAACCATCCCGTTGCCAATCTGGCTCGTACACCGGATGATCTGGAGCTAGCTGCCTGCCGTTCATGCTTTGAACGCGTATCCACGATACTCAACCAGGGTGTGGGATTTGCCGTTGCGGATCGACTACCCGTGGATGATTATCCACTGGAAACATTGGTCGAACTCTACTGGGTATTAGGCCAACTGGTAGCACCAACCGTGGCTCAAAAACGCAACGGCCAAATGATTTACGACGTTCGAGACACCAACAAACAGTACGGCTATGGTGTACGTGGATCATGGACCAATGTCGAGCTGAATTTTCACACAGACAACGCGTTTGGAGTGATGCCGCCTGATTACGTCGGCTTATTTTGCAAACATCCAGCAAAAGAAGGTGGGATTAGCCGATTTTGCAGTTTATACGCCTTACACGAGAGGCTTCGTACCGACCATCCCGACGCCCTGCAAAGGCTCTACCAGCCCATGCTCTACGATCGACAAAAAGAGCATCATGAGGGAGAGCCTGCTGTAACCATGGCCCCGTTTTTCAGCTGGAGGGGCAATCGCCTGCGAGCCAGAGCAAACCCCGAGCTGGTCAGGAAAGGGCACCAGGTTGCTCAACTGGAAATGGATACATCGTTAAGCGATGCACTCGCCATCGTCGATGAGGTAAGCAAGTCAGATGAATTCTGGTTTGAGGCTGCGCTGGAAAAAGGCCAGATACAATATTTGAACAATGCAGAGATTGGTCACTATCGAAGTGAGTTTATCGATTTCGAAGATGAAACAAAGAAAAGACATCTATTCCGTCTCTGGCACCGTCAACAGGGTTCTGTTTGCTATGACGGAGGGACTGTCTAGAGGGGTACGGCAAGTAATCCGATTTTAATTCTTGCCGTTTACTTTGATGATGTAGACAATCGCTGCCGGCCAGAAGATGAAGAGCAGGAAAATCAAAAGCGGAAGGTTAATTTTTCCCTGATGTTGCCCCGACTGCAGCAACAAACTCATTCTTTCAGTATTACTTTTTATCAGGCTTTCGTGCCGGTTGCTGGACTGAGGTATCTGACCATTCTCCGCAGGAGCTTCGCAGTATTGGCAGACAACACTCATACCCTCAAACAATCCAACCGATGAAGTCGAGCTGGCACCACAGTTGTGACACTTAAAAGTGATGTTTTCATTGCTGTTCAGCCGATTGTCATAAAGCCGATCATTTACCGTATCGACCACCACCAATCCGGCACCTGAATCATTGATTGTACGAGTCGCTTTCTGAACATCAGATAGCGTGTTACCGGATTGTTGCAAATAGAGGCTGAGCTCTACATCCGGGTGAGTCTGCATCAATCTCCAGAGACCAACACATTTCTTCTCTCGCCTGCGTGCTACGAATCCGAAGACAAGCAGTGACAGACCCACTGCAAAGGCACAGACAAACCAGGCAAGCAACAGTACTGAACGATCACCATCAGCCTGCAAATAGAGGCCGAACAATGCAAATGCAGCAACGATAAAGGCAGCACCCGCGCGCAACAATCTGTCATCGAGTGACGTGATACTACCGTTGTAAAAGCCTTGAATAGAGGCCACAGCTCCCCTCTCATGGACTGAGGTTTCAATACAAAAACAGGATCTTGGAGATCGATAGGAATATCGACTGGCCAAACAGGCAATTGAGGATGGGGTGAATTGTTTGTTAACCCGTCAAGGGTTACTACCAGATAAGCGTGATGCAGATCTACAAGGGAAGCGCAATATCAGAGAAGATCAGGCTGACGAGGGGCAGTCAATCGACTGCCCCTGCTTGGCACAACTGATTTTTAATCGTTCTTTAGTAACTCGAGGTAGGGGACGTAAACATCACCCTCGGTGCTACGAGCCGTGACCGTCGGGTTGACAGGTACCAGCGAATGATGTGCCTGATTCAATTGTGCATTGAACACAAATTCATCCGATATGGGAGTGGCTGCCAGACGGCTCGCTATGGGTGCCGGGTTAACAGTTACAGTGACATCTCCATCCGGGTTGTTGAACAAGCGATCGACAACCGATTCGTTATCGCAGCTTTCAGTACCATCAACGATACAAAAATCAAATACTCCAGTGGCTCGACCAGGCTCATCAAAGCCGAACAACAACGTTGTTTGGCTACCAGACTCGAAAGTATACAAACAGAGGAAACGACCGGTAGATTCAATAAACGCACAGGTGTAATCAACACCCACTACCAAGCTTTCCTCAGAGAGCAATTCGACACCGTTTGAATTTGTGGTTAGCGAGTTCACTGAAAAGGGTACGGTATCTTCGAACACTTGATCACCGCCATCAAACATGATCTCGAACACTGCATTGCCAAACAAGGGGCTATAGACACTGTCAGGTGCCGCTGGGAAAACCCGCTCGGCCAAACCATCCTCATCGATAAACAAACGCCCGGTATTGTTCGGAATAATGTTGTTGTTGGGATCGCCTGCATCATCAAGCAAAAAATAGGCGGTCTGCAAATTTTCCAAACCATTGTCAGTGACTGAACCGCTTAAGGTGATCGTCGCTCGTGTTACCAGCCCTGTATCAAGCTCTGTTGTTTCAGCGATAAAGTAGATTGTAAAGAATGGCCCGGTGCCAGAGATAAACGCATTGTTTCCAACCGAAACTGTGCTTTCAGATCCATCAGCAGGCGTTTGCGTCAGCACCATGTCAATGGTCAGATCTGAATTATTCTGATTGGTAAGCTCGATTCGGGTATCGTTGAACAGATTTCCTATCGTGTCCTGATCCCCTGGTACGTTGGTATTTTGCATAACGTGCGGAGAGCTCACAAAGGTACCTTCCATATTGGGTGGCTGATCACCTACATGAAAGACCAACCCCAAGCCTTCAATAGCATCGATCTGTGCCTGAGAATAGAAAGCGGTAACGGAGGCAGTGGAACCATCAAAAGTCGTTGACACAGGGTTCTGCATGCCGTCGTCAACAGGTATGGTGATAATCGTATGGGAGTCATCTGTCACAACGACAGGCGCGTCAGAGGACGATCCACCACCTCCACCGCCGCCACAAGACACCAGCAGTCCGGCAGATAAAGCAATAACAAAAGATCTTAATTTACAGCACATTTATTGGCTCTCCATCGCATCAGGAAAATTTACGATACGTTACTACTGCAATTGGGGTAAAACAATCAACCGGGAAACAAAGCACCCAAAATAAACGCGATTGTCGTCACAGTGCCGCCAGAAAGCGCCACATATACCGCTCCCGCTCTTTTTGAAGGTTCTATAAGGAGATACGCAGCAATACCGGTACTGGTTCAACAAACAACGCGGTAATATTACCGATTCCAGCCACCTGAAAACCGGGGGGCAGAAAAACCGGGGGACAGTATACCTATTTCGGGCAACCGCTAAATCAAGCGACCGAAATAGGTATACTGTCCCCCGGTTTTTCTGCCCCTCGGTTTTTCCCCGATCGTTAATAGGTATACTGTCCCCCGGTTTTTGATAACCCGAGATTGCCATGCCCGAATCAAGGCGTTTTATTCAATGTGATGTCTTTACAGCAACCCCCACCAAGGGCAATGGCTTGGCAGTGGTGGTCGATGGCGCTGGGCTGTCGGATGAGCAAATGCAACAGTTTGCAGCCTGGACAAATTTGTCGGAAACCACCTTTTTGATGCCTCCGTCCAGTGACGTCGCCGATTACAAGGTACGGATCTTTACTCCGACCCTGGAAATGCCGTTTGCCGGGCACCCTACTCTGGGTAGCTGTGCGTCCTGGTTACACACGGGTGGTAAACCCCGACAATCGTCTCTTGTCAGACAAGAATGCGGCGTGGGCATTGTTGAAATCGATATCAGTGGCGAGACGCCGGCTTTTATAGCACCGCCAACCAGCGTTAACCCCATGCCAGAAGAAAAGATTCAGAACGTAGCAAACACGTTTGAAATTGACAGCAATAAAATTCAGCGGGCAGCGATTCTGGACAATGGGCCGAAATGGCAAGCCTTCGAGCTGGCCTCGGCTGATGACGTACTGGCGCTTGATTCTAACAAGGCCGATCCAAATGACCCTGTGCCGATTGGTTTCATAGGCCCACATGAGAGTGATCATGAAGCTGACTACGAAGTACGTATGTTCGCAACCGGAGCCGGTATTACTGAAGATCCGATTACCGGATCATTGAATGCGGCTCTGGCTCACTGGATGATGTCGCTTGGCACATTGGAGAGCAGCATTACCGTAGCTCAGGGCACCTGCATCGGTCGAAGCGGCAGAGTGACTATCGAACCGGATCAGGCATCAAAGCAGATCAAAGTCGGTGGTCAATCCCATATCCTGATTGAAGGCACAGTGTTTCTCTAACCTGTTCCAGACCTCAATATCGCCGGGCTATGATGCTTTTGGAAATAGGACAAGCGATAGTAAAATCGCTTGTACGCCTGGTTTTTTAATGTCTCTACTTTCTCACTACTGAGGGAGGGATGCTGATATACCAATTTGTATTGGGTGTAGTCGTCATGGTTCTCACTCAATTGGAATCGTTGGTTGTCGTGCTTTAACTCATCGTACCAGGGTGTGCCCGGATACGGAGTAGCAACGGTAAACTGCGCTCCGTAGGGATTCAATTTGATCGCATAGTCAATGGTCTGATTAACCGTTTCCTCATTGTCGTCAAAATAGGCCAGCATAAACAAAGCGAGCACCCGGATACCATGATTCTCACACTGCTCAATCACTCTTTCCTGCTTTGCAAATGACCCGCTTTTTCGCGACGATTTTTCCATCACGTCTGCATTGCCACTTTCAATACCAAACTGGACAGCAATACACCCACTTCGAGACAACAACGCGATCAATTCGTCATCCATAAAGCGCGTATGCGTTTCAATAATGTACTGAATATCAATCTTTGCTTTGATCAGTTCTCTGCAAAAAGCCTTCGCACGCTCCATATCAAGGGTAAAAATCGGGTCACGAAACAACACCAGGTTGATCTCGTACCGCTCCTTTAAATGGCACATTTCAGCCACGATATTACTAATTGAACGCTTGCGCTGCTGTTTACCCTGTGTCCAGGGATAGGTGCAATAGTGACGACAGGACATCGGACAGCCGCGACTCGCCAACATAGGCGCCATTCGTTTTTCCCTGGAGCCTCCCATCAGACGGTAGCTGATTCGGTTACCAACATGTCCCCAGTCGGGGAACACCAGGCTATCCAGATCATTAACCCAACCCGCGACAACCTTGCCATCAAAATCGGCAATATCCTGGCTCATCAGCGCATTTTCTATTTCACCAACCACAACAAAGTCGGCTACACGCAGTAACTCATCAGACAAGGGATCAGACGCTCCGGAAAAAAATCCGACCCGCATCATCGGATACAGTGATTTCAACTCAGCCGCCCATCGGCATTCTTCTTTAAGATGTACCAGCGAACTTTGCAGCAGGGTTATATCTGCATCAGGATTGACGCTGTTCTCCCCGTACGTCACTTCATGTCCTTGCGATTTCAGAATCGCGATGACATAGGCAGGTGCCAGCTCCGGAAAGTTCATCTTTCGTGACTTTATCGCCATTAAAATACGCGAGGTAAAGCTGCTGCCAAAATCGTTGAGCGTGCCATAGCTTCCGTTGGTGTCCTTGTTGGAGCGCCCGGCGACTTTGCGAGTGGCTTGCAGAATATGAATACGCATAGTGTCGTGTTTGTCATTTTTTGTTGATGATCGATTTCCTGAGAATTTCCGGTTCCCGCCATCACCCTCTTCTGCGGAGCGCAGATGTGTTTTTCAACTATCTTTAGAGGGTAGGCTGTCGCAGCCGGTTAGGTAGAGAAGCCCGGCTATTCACAGCGTGTTTGGCTGCCAGCCGCCGCGCACTGTCTGCATGTGGTAGCAGATTATTTCCCATCGTTAACTTGCCTGTTCCAATATTTGGGAATAATATACCAAAAAATGCACAAATAATTACTATCATTATGGTTAGACAAGCCCTGATTACAGGTGGAGCCGGCTTTATCGGATCACACCTGACCAAACTCCTGCTTGATGCTGGATACAACGTGACCGTGCTGGACAATCTCAGTACCGGATCACGGCAAAATCTCGCTCAATTGGCTGGTAACCCTAAATTGAAGTTCATAATCGCCGACGTCAGCGATGAAAAGGTGTTGGCCCCACTGGTCCGCAAAGCCAATGTCATATTTCATCTGGCCGCCGCTGTCGGTGTCCAATTGATTATGGATGACCCGGTTAATTCCATGGTGACCAACATACATGGCACCGAAGTGGTTCTGCGACACGCAGCTCACACCGGTACACGATTGGTTATCGCATCAACATCTGAAGTGTACGGCAAGAGTTCAAAAGTGCCATTCAGTGAGTCGGATGACCTGGTGTTCGGCAATACCAGCAAAACCCGTTGGAGTTACGCTTGCTCAAAAGCCATTGATGAATATCTGGCACTCGCGTATCACCGACAATCCAATTTACCGGTTTCTGTCATCCGATACTTCAATACGGTGGGTGCCAGGCAGAGCGACCGCTATGGCATGGTCTTACCACGCTTCGTCAATCAGGCACTACAGGGTAAACCTCTAACCGTACACGGTGATGGCAGTCAACGACGAACCTTCACGCACGTCAATGATTCAGTGGATGCCACCTTCCGAATATCGCAACATCAAACCACGATCGGTGAGGTATTCAATGTTGGTGGTTCAGTTGAAATTTCCATCCTGGAATTAGCAAAAGCGGTGATAGATCGTGTCGGATCCAGTTCAACCATTGAGACTATCCCTTACAGCAAGGTCTACTCCGGACGCGGATTTGAAGATATGGCCAGACGGGTTCCAGATTGCAGCAAGCTGGATCAAGCTATCGGCTACACACCGGAACATTCACTGAACGACATTATTGACGATGTCATTGACACCTACACTATCAGGAATCTCGGCTTTGATTCACTTCCTCGGGTGGCTGAGGCCATTCGTTGATATCGGAGGCAACGTTCACTGACAAGGCTGGCTTCTATGTCGTGATTTATCTGGCTGCGTTGCTACTGTCACTAACCGGTTGCATCATTCTGGTTCTTGCGGCAAAACACAGCAAGGCATTTTCATCACTCACCAGTGTAGAGCCTGTCAGTGACCGTTGGCACAAACAAAAAACTCCCGGCCTTGGTGGCATCGCAATAGGCATTGCCACGGTTCTGGTTTTATTCACAGCCGGTATCACCCTCAACAAGCTAACAATCACAATTTTTGTCGCCTCTCTTTTGTTACTACTGGCTGGGGCGTTTGACGATATAAAATCACTTGCCGCGAAAACCAAATTTGGTCTGCAGTGCCTGAGTGCTGGCCTTGTGCTGATGGCTATTAGCGTTCACACCACTGGCAACGTTCCTTCACTGCAGTGGGCTGCCGCACTGGTTTGGCTTCTTGCCATCATCAACGGCATCAACTTACTGGATAATATGGACGGCCTTGCTGCAGGAATTGCGCTTATCGCGTGTGCTGCAATAGCTTTGTTGCTATCAGTAAAATCGGAGAATATTCCAGCAAACCAAGCGCACTTCAGCCAACTTTTGATGATCTATATAGCTCTTGCCGGCGCGCTGAGCGGGTTTCTGATCATCAATTTTAATCCAGCCAAGCTGTTTATGGGAGACGCTGGTTCGCTTTGGATCGGTTTGCTGGTGGGTACAGGTGCCCTACTGTTGACACTTCAACCTGCGACCGGTCTTGTCACTGCATCTTCACCAACTGGCAGCGCATGGATATTGGCAATGACACTTTGTGTTGTGCCACTCACCGATACGGCCATGGTCGTACTGACTCG
>CALFCE010000051.1 GCA_937951215.1 uncultured Granulosicoccaceae bacterium | reverse complement strand
ATACGGCTTACCGGCAGGAAACCACACTTTGAGGTCCTTGACCTCCAACAGTGGCCCGCTCATGAGTCCAACTGCCCTGGCTCAAGATCAAGCTCATTGGCAAAATGACACATTACCTGATGATGTTCACCGACCGACGTTGTCGGTGGTAACGAATGGCTGCATTCCTCTTTGGCAAAGGCGCAACGGGGGTGAAATGCACAGCCGTGTAATTGTTCCTGCAAGGTGGGCACCCTGCCGGGTATTGCCTTGAGCCATTCCACCTCGGAGTCTATAGAGGGTATCGAATTCAACAAACCTAATGTGTACGGGTGTTGTATGCTGGCAAAAAGCTCGCTGGTAGGCGCTGACTCAATGATTCGGCCCCGGTACATGACCGCAACGACGTCACAAGTCTCAGCGATTACACCAAGATCATGCGAGATTAAAATAATCGAAGTGCCGGTACTACGCTGCAGATCAAGCATCAACTCCAACACCTCTCTCTGGACCGTCACATCAAGGGCTGTTGTCGGTTCGTCCGCAATGAGTAGTTGAGGCTCACAACTCAGCGCCATCGCGATCATGACACGCTGACGCTGCCCCCCGGATAGCTGATGAGGGAAACTGACCATACGCTGTTCCGGATCGGGGATCTTGACCAAGTCCAGTAATTCTGTAGCCCTTGATTTTGCCTGTGATAGAGACAGCGTACGATGTTGACGCAATGACTCCACAATCTGATCACCCACGCGGTATACCGGGTTCAAGCTCGTCATGGGTTCCTGAAAAATCATCGACATGTCATTCCCCATCAGCGATCGACGCTGTCTGGCTGATAGCTGCAACAAATCTTTGCCATCAAACATAATCGAACCACTAGTCACTTTTACCTGGGTTCCCTCAAGCAAACCCATTATCGCCATTGCTGTCAGGCTTTTACCACAACCACTTTCACCCACTATTCCCATGGTCTGGTTCTGTTCCACACTGAACGAACAACCTTCAACCACAGGCAACAGACCCGTGTCAGCCCGAACAGCAATACTCAGGTTTTCTATTTCAAGTAATGCCATTTTCAGACCCCGGCTATGTCGTCTTTAAAACGAGGATCAAGGTTATCCCGTAACGCATCACCTACCAGATTGACTGAAAAAACCGACAGAATAATCAATGCGCCCGGAAACAACAGTAACCACGGAGCACGAGTGATATAGATACGTTCTTCCGAGAGCATATTGCCCCAGCTGGGTATTTCCGGTGGCAAACCCAAGCCCAGGAAATCCAGGGCGGCCGCCTGAAGCTGGGCAAACGCAAAGATAAAGGTGGCCTGCACCAATAGTGGTGAGTACAGATTGGGCAAAATATGCCGGAACAGAATGGAAAAATTTCCTGCACCAGTGCAACGCGCTGCATCGACAAAGACATCGCTCTTCAGCTTCAAAGTCATGCCGTATAAAATTCGTGATGTGGTGGCAGCATAAACCAGCCCGATGACAATGATGGTATTCACTACACTGCGTTCAAGCAGCGTCATTAATACCAAGGCCAGTAGCAGCGCGGGGAAAGCCATCAAAACATCCACACCGCGCATTAAAAAATGGCCGAGCGTTGTGAAGTAAGCCGACAGCATTCCGATAAGCCCACCCAGAACCAGTGCTATAACGACACACCCCACACCGATGATGACTGCCATTCTGGCACCATATAACGCACGCGAGAATGTATCTCTGCCAAAATGATCGGTGCCAAAAAGGAACGCCCCACCCGGCTCAGACAAACGCGACACAGGATCTATTTCCAAAGGGTCAAACGGTGCCAGCCATGGAGCAGCAATCGCAGCAACAGCTATCACAATCAACCAAACAGCTGCGATAGCGGCAAGTTTCCGTCCTGCGAAAATCCTGCGTACTGAGTTCCACCGACTCATGAATAACACACCTTCATCCCAATGACACTCGGGGATCAAGTCGGGCATAGGCCAGATCAACCAACAAGTTGATCACCAGGTACAGAACCACAATGATCAGAATCACACCCTGAATAACCGGGTAGTCTCGCCGCAGAATGGATTGCACCACCAATCTGCCGATGCCGGGCAGCGAAAACACCGTTTCAGTGACAACCGCTTCAGAGATCAACGCAGCAAAGGTAAACCCAAAAGCCGCAGCTACTGCGATCAAGGCGTTTCTGAAAACATGCTTGATTGCTATTTTGGCTGGAGGCAGCCCCTTCGCCCGTGCAGTGCGGACATGATCCTCACGAGACACATCAAGCATTGAAGAGCGAACCAGACGCACAATCAATGCTGCGTTCGGCGCAGCCAGTGTCAGACTCGGCAGCAACAGATAACGCAAATTTGTCCAGCCGCCGTCATCAGACACTGACGGAAACCCTGAACTGGGAAACCAGCCAAGTCCGACTGCAAAAATAAGAATCAGGTACAGCCCGAGCCAGAAAGTGGGTATAGAGGCAAAAAAGATCGCCAGACCCGAGGTAATCTGATCCACCCAGCTGCCATGGAAAGTGGCAGAGACGATACCAATCGGAATTCCCAGCAATACAATCCAGAACATGGTCATTAAAGCGAGCAGCACAGAGGTTTCTGCACCATCCGCGATAACCGACAATACCGGCGCTTTGAAAAAGATTGATTGGCCCAAATCCCCTTTCAGAACACCGGAAAACCAGGACAGATATTGTTGCCAGATCGGTTTATCAAGGCCCATCTCGGCGGACAGAGCTGCGATCTCTTCAGGAGTTGCGGTATCGCCCAGCAGCACTGCGGCGGGATCACCGGGAATAAGATGGATAAAAAGAAAAACCAGCATTGATGCAGCGATCAATGTCGGAATAAAGATCAAAACACGTTTGATCAGGTACGCAAGCATGCGGGCATCGACTGAAAACGACCTGCCCTTATCAAATCAATAAGGACAGGTCAGT
>CALFCE010000050.1 GCA_937951215.1 uncultured Granulosicoccaceae bacterium | reverse complement strand
TGGGCAGATGATGGATGGTACCAGGTACAATCGGCCACTACCTTCGAGACTGTTTGCGAGGGAGGTAGTTCTTGTCTGGTTCCAGCTCGTGGTTTGTATAACGTCATCAACCATTCAACCGGGATGCGTTGGATCGAGCTTGCCGTATTCGATACCACGGGTGTCTGGTTCGGGCAAAGCAGCTTTGGAGATGCGGTGTTTGTTATTGATGCCGATGGTGATCTTTTTGGACTATCCAGTAACGGTATCGACACACATGAAAGTGTTTTCGGCAATTTGGGCTCGGATCTACCAGCGTTGCGCTTCCTGCATAGCGGGAGCCAGAACCCTCTCCATGGAAATGCTTTTCTGTTTTCCGGTGAGAGGCCAACGTTCACCAATCCGAATGAGCTCGATAGTGTGGTGTTTGACTTTAGTGTCACCAACGAGGGTCAGCAATTGGACAATGCCAGCGTTGCGGGTAACTTCTCTTTAAGCTATGCCAACACTGATGATGTTGCTGCCATTTCGGTTGCCGATATTAGCGGAAGCTGGGCGTCGCGAAGTTCTTTCTGTTCGTCCGGGTGTGATTTAACACTGGTAATGAGTTTTACCGGTGATGGCTTTGTTCAAGGTGCGACGTTTTTTAATGGTGCCAATGAACTGGGTCTTGCTGGCTCCGTCTCTGCCGCCGCCGAGTCAACCCAGTACCTGAACATTTCGTTTATATGGAACGGGGTGCGCAAGACCGGGGTACTCTACTACGACAGAAACAGTAATGCGCTGGTACTTAATACGATTGGTGATGATTCGGAAATTGGCCAGAGATCTTTTTCTACTTTGCTGGTCAAACAGTAGCGGTACAAGTTGAATTTCAACTCTGGTTAGCTTTTGATGCGGCGCAGCTATTATGCTGCGCCGCTGCAAATTCAAGTGAAGTTGATCCAATCAGCCCTTTGAGTACTCAATTTTTGATTTGCACCCGTCGTTTGCAAACTGTGCGATACCCCAAACCAACAATCCCTTTTTATCCTTCAATGACCCACCAAAAATCTGTGTCATTTTTCCCTGGTCAATTGATGAATCGGAAGTCCCTGCCGCTTTTGCCTCTACCTTGAGAGGTACCTCGAAACGAAAATTACCGTCAGCATCGACGAAAGCCTGGTGCGCTGTGCTATCCCGGTAGAAGTTGGCGACACCGTCTTTCACTCTGAAGTTAAACTTTCCGGTTTTTCCGCTGCAGCGAAACGTCCAGTTACCAGGGCCGTACTGAATCACTGGAGAGCGTTGGATATTGGCCGTCCAGAGACCGTCATAACTGCCGCTCTGATCTTTGTCTGCCTCTTCAATACCCTTTTTTCCTGCGCTACCACAGGATGCGAGCAACAGAGTCAGACTGCTGGCGAGCAAAAATACCAGCCAGTTCCTGGTGTTGATCTTTTGCTTGTCGGCTTGTACTTGTCCCCGTAACTTCATTCCCCGGGTCTTCATTCCCCGGGATTTCATTCTCTGTGACTTCATATTGATTTCCATGGTAGTCCTGCATGAATGTGGTTCGCTGAAACGACCAGGATAGTTCTGTTAAAGCTCGAGTATATCCCGTGCCTGCTCAACGCTTGCGACGGTACCGCCCAAGGTCTTGATGATGCCAACCGCTTTTTCTACCAATGGCCGGTTGCCATTGCATTTGACCCCTTTCTCCAGATAAACCGCGTCTTCCATACCGATACGGCAGTGACCACCCAGAAGATAGGCTTGCGCCAGCATCGGAAAAGCCCATCGACTGGCGCCAAAAGCGGCCCATTCAACGTTTTCAGGTAGTAGTGATTTTGCGTACAGCATCGTCTCTGTGCCCGGCGCAAAACCATATTCAACACCGGTCACGATCTGAAAGAGAGCTGGGTGGCGTAATACACCATCATCGAGTAGCCGTTTCGCAAGTTGGATATCTCCACTATCAAATACCTCGAACTCCGGCTTGACACCTGCGGCATAGATTCGTTCTGCCATGCGCGCTATGTTGTCAGGGCTATTGATGACCGCGCCACCACCGAACCACATGGTATTCAAATCAAGCGTACATATTTCCGGCTTGAGTTTTACCACGTGTTCAGTGCGGAAATCCGGCGACTTAACATTACTTCGAGGATCGGCCCTGGATGGATCATCTCTGTCCGGCACGAATCGCCCGCCCGGCCCGGTGGTCAGGTTGATAATCATGTCTGTACCGCTTGAGCGTATGCGATTGACCACTTCTTCGTAGTAGCTGAATTCCATGGACGGCAAACTGGTCGCCGGGTCTCTGACATGGATGTGGCAGATCGCAGCCCCAGCCTCGGCAGCTGCTATACAATCATCGGCAATTTCAGCAGGGGTCACCGGCAGGCTGGAATTGTGCTCCGGTGTGGTGAAGGTGCCGGTGACTGCACAGGAAAGTATTGTGGGTTTCATGGCAACGCTCAGGGGCTGACTGGTGATCTATTGTCACAGGTAATGGCATCCCTTTGCAAAGCCTGGCAATGACACGCAACAGGGCAAGGTTCTGCCAGACTAGAAGCCATCTCAAAATCAGAGCATGTGCGCAAGATCAAGGCGCGGGTCGATCGAGTAGCGGAGTTTACACGCTAGTAAATGAGCAACGCAGAGCGAACCGCAACGCAGAGATTGCGTGCAGG
>CALFCE010000049.1 GCA_937951215.1 uncultured Granulosicoccaceae bacterium | reverse complement strand
GCGGTCTCTGCCAGGACAGACATTCCACTTGACGGGTGAGATGATACCGGGGTCGTCTCCGCCGGTGGATTGTCTGCTTGTCTGCAAAATCTCTTTTGCGCTCTCCGATAGTGGTTGCCAACCTGTCGTGTTTCACGTCGATGTTTCTGTGGGCACTGTGTTTTCCACTCTCTGAAATCCTGATGGACAGTTATGGCGCGGTGGCACTGTCCGCGTTGCGTCTGATCCTGTCGTCTTCGATACTGCTTCTGCTGTGGTGGAAGATAGAAGGATTTGTCGTGTTATGTCACGCACCGTGGAAGCGCGGTACGGTCATCGGAGGTATCGGCTTTGGAATCGGTTCGATCCTGCTGTTGATCGGGCAGGAAATTTCAGACCCGGTTACACCCGCCATTGCCGTTGCCATGATGCCGGTGGCCGGCGCTGCACTTGAAGTTTGGCTGGATGGTCGCAAGTTGAATTCGATACTGGTTATGGGCATCGTGGTTGCCATTCTCGGAGGATGGGTAGCTGCAGGAGTCTCCGATGATGATCCGGCTTCCGCTACACAAGCATCTATTGTCGGTATGATCTTGTGTCTGGCTGCTGTGGTGCTTTTCGCCTGGGCAACTCGCGCTACCACAAAAGGGCTGTCCGAATTATCTCATCTGGGTAGATGTACCATCACGTTGATTGGCGCGATGCTGGTTAATGGTGTCATTTTCGCTTTTGGCTTGATGCTGCACAGTCCCTATACGGCAATAGGTGCCACAGATATTGTCAGTCTGTCCATGTTGCTGTTTTCCGGTTTGGCAGGCATGGCCCTGTCACAGTTGTTGTGGATCCGGGGTGCCGCAACGCTCGGCATTCTGGTGGCCTCCGTGCATATGAACGCGGTGCCGTTCTACGTCATGATCATTGTTGTGTTGGCTCTTTCGGCCCACTGGCAGTGGCTGCAGGCCCTCGGTGGTGTGCTGGTGCTGATAGGAGTCTTGCTTACACAGCTGTCCGCACGTATCAGGTCTGATTAACTGATCTGGCTCCCGGCCACGCCCTTAAGTGCGTGGTTTTCGATGTAATTTTCCTGATGACACAATGTCTGGCATTGAACGTGCGTCGTTCCTCAGCCAATAAACCCGTTTTTAGACACTTCAATCAGGGAGGCTGATCAATGTCAGCATCAGATCAAGGCACCATCCTCGTTACCGGGGGTGCAGGTTATATCGGAAGTCATGTTGTAAAACTGCTGGGCGAGCGCGGTGAAAAGGTAGTCGTGCTTGACGATCTCTCTACCGGCAACAGAGATGCCGTGTTGTTCGGTGAGTTGGTGGAGGGAAATACAGGTGATGCGGCTTTGGTCTCAAAGCTTCTGCAAGAGCATAACATACAAACTGTCATGCATTTCGCTGCACATACTATTGTGCCAGAGAGCGTGACCGATCCACTCAAGTACTATCGCAACAATACTGCCGCTACCCGCACACTGCTCGAATGTTGCCAACATGCAGGTGTTGCCAACTTTATTTTTTCTTCTACCGCAGCCACCTACGGGATACCCGAAGACGCTTCAAAACCTTGTAGTGAAGAGCTGCCGACTGCTCCGATAAATCCTTATGGTATGTCGAAACTGATGTCAGAGCATATGTTGAAGGATTTAAGTGCTGCGTGTGATATGAAACACGTCATTTTGCGCTACTTCAATGTTGCTGGTTGTGACCCTGATGGAAAGATTGGTCAGTCCACCAAAAATGCCACCTTGCTGATCAAGGTTGCATCGGAAGTTGCGGTAGGCAAGCGTGAACAACTGACGGTGTTTGGCACGGACTACCCAACGGAAGACGGCACCGGTGTACGTGATTACATCCATGTCTCCGACCTTGCCGGTGCACACCTTGCCGCGCTGGATTACTTGCGCAGTGGCGGTCAGTCCACGCTGGTCAACTGTGGCTATGGCAAGGGTTACAGTGTCAGACAGGTGATTGATTCAGTCAATCGTAATCATGGGTCCGACATAAAAGTGATCGAGGAGCCCAGACGGGCTGGCGATCCGCCGGCTTTGACCGCAGCGGTAGACAAAATCCACGCAACCTTTGACTGGACTCCGCAATACGACGATTTGGACATTATTGTCAAAACCTCCCTGGCCTGGGAAGAAAAGCTTCTGGATAGGGAAAAAACCGGGCAGCACGCTGCTTGAGGTCAGTCTGGTAACGCCGTTGCAGGCAAGAAAACATGTCGTATTTTGTTCTGCAATTGTCTTGCGTTCGCGCTGATTGATCGGCGCTGCATCTCCTGCACTGAGGTAGTGCTGTTATTGGAGCCTGCGGCCGATGGCGCGTCCGTTGCTTAAGTTACCCGGTAGGCGACACGGTGCTGGTCGCTCGTTTGTCGCTATTTACTATATGAACTAGCTGGAAACTCAATGATCAAAATAACAAGAAGTCACCGCTGTTCGGGTGCAGGCAGTGTTCTTTTGTTGTTGTCTCTGATATCGATTCTGCTATCGCTTGGTGCCTGTCAGTCGATTACCTCCACCGGTAAAACCCGTGTTGAGGGTGCTGCCGGTTGGGCATTGCTGCCGCTGGAAAATCTCTCAACAACGCCATTGGCAGGTGAAATGGCATCCACACTGCTGGAAACCCGCTTACGTGCTCGTGGTGTTCGCCAAATGGACAAGTACCCGCAACCCGAAACCAATAGTCTCGCGGAACTGCTGGATGATGGTGCCCAGGCGCGTCAAGCAGCTGCATGGGCACGTTCATCAGGCTACCGCTATGCCGTTACCGGCACAGTTAACGAATGGCATTACAAAACAGGCCCCGATAAAGAACCCGCTGTTGGTTTGAGCCTGAAGATTATCGATCTTTTGAATGATCAGGTGGTTTGGCAGGGTAGTGGAGCACGTACTGGTTGGGGCTATTCAAATTTAAGCCGTGTCGGTGACAAGGTGGTCAAAGAGCTGGTCAGTGAACTGCGTGTGCATCAATCCAGGCAAGCTCCGTCATTGGCGGCTGCCATTCCTGCCTCCACTCCGGTGGTTTTTGATGGTCTTGATCAATTGCTGAAGCGTTGATCATGACTTTGTGCATGCAAATGAACTCGCAAAAAGTCTGGCACCAGCAATACTAACTACCCGGTCGACAAGCATGTTGAAAATACAAAACAAGGCGTTGCTTCGAGATCTGATGGCTCATTTGCGCCCTGCTGCCAAGGGCGAAAGTGATGAGATTGCCAATGCACGATACCGCGACCTGGTCAGATTGGGGGAGCTTGTTGTTTTTGCACTGGCGGCCCCGTTAGTCGGTTTGATGTTGTTTCGTACCGATCCGCTTGGTATCAATTCGGGGTTTCCCTGGGCAGCGGTTGGGCCTGTTATTTTTGCAGCCCGTTACGGTGGGGTATGGGGTACTGCTTGCGCGGTGGTGGCATCGTTTGCGATTTTCCTGTTTCAAGGGTTTTACCCCGGGCAGCTCGCAACGGTTATTGCACTGGCTGTGGGTACTCTGATACTAAGCTTGATTGTTGGTGACTCATCAACACATTGGCGTAAACGCAGTGGACAGTCTGATGCCGAGAACCAGTACCTGCGGCACCGATTAACCGAATTCTCCAAAGACTATCATGTTCTGAAAGTATCTCATGGTCAGCTCGAAGAGTTTATGGCTGGTCAGCGACTTAGCTTGCGGCAGGCATTGCAACAACTCAAACCGGTGTTGTCGTCAACTCCGGATGGCATTATGGCTGGTACCGAACTGATGGCAATATTTTCGCAGTTTTGTTCGGTTCAGGTGGCGGGTTTGTATGCCATGAAGTCATCCAAGCTACCCGATGCAAAACCTATCGCCGTGCACGGAGATATGGGTGAACTGTCGTTGTTTGATCCGCTGTTGAATCTGGCTATCAAGGAACGGAAGCTGGTTAGCGTCAAGCTGCAGTCCATTGCCAATGATCAGCATTCATCCAGTTTGCTCGCAGTAGTTCCTATCGCTGATTCCCAGAATCATTTGCATGGG
>CALFCE010000048.1 GCA_937951215.1 uncultured Granulosicoccaceae bacterium | reverse complement strand
ATCAAGGTGGTATGGCTGGGGATCAAAGTCCCGCGCGTAATCAATTATATCCTGTGCAGACACCGCTACCTCGGCGGTATTGAATACGGCACCTGGTTTAAGGACTGAGGTTTCAGGTAATCCCTTGCTCATGAGTGTTGTGCCATAAATGTCTCAACGGCATCACGGGTGGGCATGGGTGCAACCGCACCGTAGCCCTGCGTCGATAGCGCGGCCGCGGCATTGGCATAACGAGCTGCCACAAAGGGATCAGAGCCTCGGGCCAACTCTGCCAGAAATGCCCCATCAAACGTATCGCCAGCGGCGGTTGCATCAATCGCCGTCACCGGCATCGCCGGGATAAGCTGCCGTTTATCAGGTGTAGTCACCAATGTACCCTCCACTCCCAGCGTCAGCGCTACCACCGCAACACCCAGACGCAAATAGAAATCTGCAATATCATCAGGCTCGCTTAACCCGGTTAACAGACGGGCATCATCGAGCCCGGGCAAAGCAATATCACAGTCGGCCAGCGTACCGTGAATAACCTGCCGGGCTTGCTCAAGAGGCCAGAGCTGCAAGCGCAGGTTGGTATCGTATGACACTCTGCCGCCAGCATCGTTGACCACGCGGATAGCTTCCACTACCGTGTCAGCTGCCGAACTCGAGATCGCCTGACTGATCCCCGAAACGTGCAGCAATTTGGTTGATTGCAAGAGTGTCAATGGCAGACAATCGGGCGTCATCATTGAGCTGGCGGAATGCTGGCGGTAGTAACTGAAGTGATGCCCTTCTTCGTTGTGAGTGACAAAATAGATGCCGGTCGGCGCAGTGTCACACACTTCTATACCGCTGCAATCAACACCTTCCCGTTGCCAGAGGTCGATAAAGTCCTGACCAAACCTGTCGTTACCAATGCGCGTCAGGTAGCCGACAGAGGCTCCCTGGCGTGAAGCCGCGATAGCACAATTGGATGTGTCACCGCCATGCCCCTGCAGGTAAAGCCCATCGGACTGACGGTTGAATTCCATCATGGGTTCACCCAGACAGAGAATGTCAGGCACGGTTTCTTTTTGATCTACATTTTCCATATTCAACTATTGAGTTGTTCAATACCGGCAAGCCAGATTCCGCGCAGCTGCCAGTCATTGTCTATCCAGATAAAGTCAGCACGCCGTCCGCTGCCAATAAAACCTGCCGACGATTGTAATCCAATCTGCACCGCGGGAATCGAGGTCGCCATGCGGAGCACTTGCTCTGTACTGCAGTCGGTAGCGGTGATCATGTTGCGTATGGCTGTCACCAAATCAAGGTCCGCACCAGCCAGCGTACCATCTTCAAGCCGCAAGCAGGGAGCATTCAGCATGCCGCTTGGCGCACCATCAGTGTTGTCCGACCTGTGTCGGAAAATGGTTCGATCGCCAAGCTCAAATTGCTGCAACGAGGCTCCAGCCACCGCCATGGCATCGCTTACCAGATAGATCTCTCCTTTTCCGGCCTTGGCTCGCAATGCCAGCTGCACCGTGTTGAAATCGACATGCACTCCGTCAGCGATCAGACCACAGGCCACGGACTCGTTCAGCAAAGCAGCTCCGACCACTCCGGGATCGCGTGATGACAAGGGACTCATCGCATTAAACAAATGGGTTGCCAGCGTCGCACCGGCATCGAAAAGTTCGCCAGCCTCGTCATAGCTGGCATCACTGTGCCCCACCGCCACCACAATACCCGCTTCGCACAAGCGTGATACGTGTGCTGCGCTGACAGAAGCCGGTGCTACTGTGACTTTGAGCAATGGCAGTCGCTCGGCGGCATCCAGCAATAGCGCCAGATCTGTTTCTTCGAGCGGCCTGATCAATTGCGGATCATGTGCACCTTTGCGACGGACATCCAGATGTGGGCCTTCCAGATGAAGACCGGCAATGCCATCAACCTGTTCGGCAACCGCGTCTTCCACAGCTCCAATCGCAGCAGCGGTTTTTTGCGGTGTATCGGTAATCAATGTGGGCAATAGTGTGGTCGTGCCAAGCAACCGGTGCGCACTGGACAGTGTCCTCAATGTTTGCAGGCAAGGGGCGTGGTTAAATAACACGCCACCACCACCATTAACCTGTAAATCCACCAATCCTGGTGCCAGAACACCACCGTCGATTTCTATTTTACGGGTATCAGCAGGCAGGCCATCAGCCGCACACAAGCCTTTGAACTTATCGCCCTCCACCAGCAACGCCTGATGCTGGTGCAAACGCCCACCATCATGAATATCTGCACCGACGTAAGCGGTCAGAGTCGGCACCGGAGATGAAGCATCAACGAGTGTAGTCTGTGTCATGATCTACACATTGTTATAGCGTCGCGGCCAGCCCGTCGGGGAACAGTTCGATTTTGCCGGAACGTAAATCCTTTATGTCAAACCAGCGAGCGCGGGCCTCTGTTCCACTGTCTTCTGAAAACACAATGATCGGTTGCGTGTACAAAGAGCGATCGATCAGGGCGATACTGATTGCGAATATATACTCATGCCCGAGTTCCCCCTCGTGGGTATAGAGATTTTCAAACGCGCGCCAACGCCCCGACATCACGACTTCTGTCCCGAGCTCTTCCAGAAATTCCCGCTTCAAAGCTACTTCCCGGGTTTCTCCGAATTCCACGTGGCCACCCAACGGCCGGACGCCCTTGAGTTCACCCTGATCGTTCAGGACCTCCATCGCCAGCAATTGTTTGCGATTGATGCAGACACCTATCACCTTGACCTGAATTGCTTTCTGCGGGCGCCATTTAAGTGAGGACATGATCTGCTAAACCGTAACGACTTCAAGTACCGGGAACGTTTGACTGGTCTGGGTAGTATACCGGATCAGACCGAGCGACGAAGCCAGCGAGTCTCCAAGCAGCGGGCTCTGGGAGGTCGAATGTTACGAATTCCTGAAATTTCGTATACTGTCTTCCCCTCCCCGCGGCAGTGAACTGATCATTTGAGCGCAAAACAGACCAGCTCCCGTACCCGCAGACAGCTTGCCTCTGAAGCTGTACACGAGTGGTACCGGCAACAGGGGTGGTCTGTGTTCGATTTCCAGCAATCGGTATGGGATGCATGGGCACAAGGTCAGAGTGGCATTGTGCACTCCCCAACCGGCAGTGGTAAAACGCTGGCGGCCTGGCTGGGACCTGTGCAACACGCCTTGACGCAGCAAACAGAAGCGGCACAGGTAAAAACAGACAATCGCAAAAAGCAGACACCCGGCACAGGGAAAATGCCTGCAAGGCAGCTGCAAGTACTTTGGATCACACCGCTGCGCGCTTTGGCTACCGACACCAAAGAGCAACTACAAAGTTCAGCTGAAGCTGTCGGCTGCGACTGGACAGTCGAAATTCGGACCGGCGACACCTCAACCACGCAGCGCCAGCGACAACGGCTTCATCCCCCCAACGCATTGGTGACAACTCCCGAGAGTTTGTCGGTCCTGTTGAGTTACGCCAAGAACGAAAAACTGCTGGGATCGGTGCAAACAGTCATTGTCGATGAGTGGCATGAGCTGCTGGGCAGTAAACGCGGGGTGCAATTGGAGCTTTGTCTTGCCCACCTGAAAACGCTGAACCCACACCTGAGCATCTGGGGTTTGTCGGCAACCATCGCCAACTTGCCACAGGCACTGGACACCTTGCTTGGACCGGGTCATCAGGGAAAAACAATCGCAGGTGAAGCGAGCCGCAACATACACATCAAGACGTTGATACCACAACAGATGAACTCGTTCCCGTGGGCTGGTCATCTTGGCATCAAGCTGGTGGAACAGGCTGCCAGGGAAATTGACAATGCCGAGTCTTCATTGCTGTTTACCAACACTCGCTCGCAGGCTGAACTCTGGTTTGAAAACCTGACCCGTGTACGTCCTGAATGGCTGGGGAAAATGGCTCTGCACCATGGCTCCATTGATCGCAAAGTACGTTTGACCGTCGAAGAACACTTGCGTGCTGGTAATTTGAAGTGTGTCGTTTGTACTTCATCACTGGATCTCGGGGTGGACTTCAGCCCGGTGGATCAAGTACTCCAGGTTGGTAGCCCGAAAGGGATTGCCAGGCTGATCCAGCGAGCCGGTCGCAGTGGCCATCAGCCGGGACGCGATTCAAGCATCGTCTGTATACCGGCCAACGCATTTGAGTTGGTAGAGTTTTGCGCCACCCGACGTGCTGTCGAACAGCAGCGCATTGAGGCAAGGCCACCCCTGTATCTCTGCCTGGATGTGCTGGCACAACATCTCGTGACGATCGCTCTGGGTAGCGGATTCTGCCGCCACAAGCAGCTGCAGGAGATCAGGCAAACAGAAGCCTTTAAGAACCTGACTCCGGAACAATGGGACTGGACAATGGATTTCATCACTCGCGGCGGGCAGGCGCTGAAGGGCTATCCGCAGTTCAATCGTGTGGTGGAAAACAACGGTCAGTGCCGGGTGCCGCAAGGCCGTGTGGCACGCATGCACCGGATGTCAATCGGCACCATCACTGGCAGCACCACCATGCAAGTCAGATGGATGTCTGGTGGCCGCATCGGTTTTGTCGAAGAATCATTTATCTCCAGATTAAACATTGGCAGTACCTTCCTGTTCTCCGGCAGGCTGGTTGAACTTGCACAGGTCAAGGACATGACCGCCTATGTCCGCAAGTCGAAAAAAAGACGTGGTGCGGTTCCTCGCTGGCAAGGTGGCCGTTTACCCATGTCAAGCCAACTGGCAGATGCTGTATTGGAAACACTGGAACACTGGCAGGCCGGTACACTTGCATCATCGGATACCAAAACGACGGCTGCCCCTGAGCTGGAGGCGATCGACGAACTACTGCAGCTGCAGCAACAATGGTCAATTCTTCCTTCAAGACAGGAATTCCTGATCGAACAGATCAAGCTGCGAGAGGGCTACAGCGTGTTTTTCTTCCCGTTTGCCGGACGACTGGTTAATGAAGGGCTGGCGATGCTGATCGCCTGGCGTTTGTCGCAACGACAACCGGCCACACTAACGCTGTCAGCGAGCGACTACGGTTTTGAATTGTTCAGCAAGGACCCGATTGATCTTGATAAGGAAACCATCAGCAGGTTGTTCAATGCAGAATCCCTGCTGGAGGACTTGCTGCGCAGCCTGGAAAATTCAGAAGCGGCCAAACGTCAGTTTCGCGATATCGCCACCATTGCCGGGCTGGTATTTCAGGGATATCCCGGCAGTGGTAAATCTTCCAGGCAAATCCAGGCATCCAGCGGCTTGATATACGATGTACTAAAGAACTACGATGCCGAAAATTTGCTACTGGATCAAGCCAGCCGGGAAGTATTGGAGGCGCAAATGGAAATCACCCGCATGCGCGAGACGCTGGAACATCTTGCAACCTGCAGTATTCAACTTAGATCAACATCGCAGCTGACACCACTGGCCTTTCCGCTATGGGCAGATCGATTGCAAACCCAGATCATGTCTTCCGAATCCTGGCGTAAAAGAGTGGAAAAAATGTTGCTCTCGCTGGAAACCGCTGCTGCCAAAACCCTGCATAAACCAATGTACAAACCACTGCAAAAAACCTCGGCAAAGTCTGCCCGTGTGGCATCGGAAGCGCCTCAACGATCGGCTATCAAGCCCACTGCAAAATCTCAACGCTCCAGGAATACGAATGCCTGACAACAAGCTGGACCCTGCTGACTTGCCAGATCCTGATTTACCCGATCCGGAATGGTCAAATCAGAGCTTGTTTATCTGTCCGCTGGACGGACTGCCACTGGCACACCCACTCAATAACAAGGGTAACAGCCTGCGATGCAAGGCAGGTCACAGCTTTGACGTGGCGAGGGAAGGCTATGTGAACCTGCTACCCGCACAGCATCGCCCTTCCAGGGATCCCGGTGATTCAAAAGCCATGGTGTCGGCCCGTTTACGTGTCCATGAAAGCGGTTTGTTTGAACCATTGTCTGATACGGTCAATCAGCTCGTCCGCCAACAGCTTGATACCCTGCGCAGTCTAAACAAAACCAGCCACAATCATGAAAAGGGTGGCCGACCACAGCTGATTGTCGATTCAGCCTGTGGCGATGGATATTTCACTGACCGCTTGCAACAAAGCCTGTACGACATTCAGCCCCAACCCGCCAGTACCGCCACTACCGCCAGTACCGAAAGTACAGCTGGCAGTAAAGACAGAATCAAAGTCAGCGGTACCGATATTTCAAAATGGTGTGTACGTGCTGCTGCAAAGCGTAACCCGAACTGTCTGTGGGCGGTGGCCAACAATACCAACCTGCCCTTTGCCCGCGGCACGATAGATATTATTACCAGCCTGTTCGGCTTCCCCACCTGGCAGGCCTGGACGCAATTGCAGATAATTGGGCAACGGGTTTTAGTGGTAGATGCCGGGGTCGATCACTTGATCGAACTACGTGAGAAGTTATACAAGACCGTGCGCAAACACGCAGCCCCCACCCACGAGAAAGCGATCATCGCCGGTTACAAGATCATTCGAGAACAAGCGTGTCAGTACACGGGGCAACTAACGTCCGCACAGTTATTGCTGCCGTTAGCGCAGATGACACCTCACGCGTATCGCAGCGACCGCGAACGGCTGGATCAACTTGCGCAACTCGGGACACAAGACAAGGCATCGACAACAAGCATGACAATAGATCTGGTTATCAGAGAATACGAAAAAACCAATGACACTTGAGCGCAACCCTCCCCCTGCAATCAATGAGTCGGCGCACGAAAATGGGCCGCAGGATTTGGAGAAAAAGACGGAACTGCCAAAGGGTTGTCTGCCGATCTGTTTCGGTGGAGAAGCGATGATACTGCATTGGCAGGGAGCACTTTACTGGCCATCCAGGCACTGCCTGCTGGTCAGCGACGTTCATTTGGGCAAAGAGTTCGTCTTCCAGCGTGCCAGCCTGGGTGTACCTGCCGGGTCTTCAACAAACGATATTCAACGACTGACTTCTGTAGTAGAAGATTTCGATGCCCAGCATATTATCGTGCTGGGAGATATCGTTCATGCCTTGCCACATTCCGCCGAACCATGGCTTGGGCAATTGGAACAATGGCTGAACGAATGGAGACAAAAGTCTCATCGAACGTTCACGGTGATAACCGGTAATCATGACAAACCCGG
>CALFCE010000047.1 GCA_937951215.1 uncultured Granulosicoccaceae bacterium | reverse complement strand
ACTGGCGTCTTGTGGGCCACACATTTACTGGATGAAGTGGATAATACCGACCTTGTGACAGTCGTCGATTCCGGAAAAGTTGCAGGTAGCGGTGTGGTCGAAGCCCTGTTGTCTCAACACGCGGTAGATTCCATGGCGGAGCTTTACAACACCCTGATTGGCTCGTCTGGGATAGGCTCGTCCGGGATAGGCTCATCTGGGATTGGCTCATCTGGTGACGGGGAGTCCGCATGAATACTGTCCATGCTATACGCTGTTTGCATGGTGTGGTCACACGGGAAGCACTGAGGTTTGTTAATCAACGCGGGCGCTTTCTGTCAGCACTGGTCAGGCCTCTGGTCTGGTTGTTTATTTTCGCTGCGGGGTTTCGTTCTGTATTGGGCGTATCGATCATTCCTCCGTATGAAACCTACATCCTGTATGAAGAATACATCACGCCCGGTTTGCTGGGGATGATCCTGCTGTTCAATGGGATGCAGAGTTCGTTGTCAATGGTTTACGATCGCGAAATGGGCAGCATGCGCGTGTTGCTGGTCAGTCCGCTGCCGCGCTGGTTTTTATTGTTCAGCAAGTTGCTGGCAGGTGTGTCAGTAGCAATCGTGCAAGCGTATGTTTTTATCTTTATTGCGTGGTTCTGGGAGATCCGCCCACCGTTGATTGGTCTGTTTTTGGTGTTCTCGGCACTGTTGATGGCCGGCCTTATGTTGGGGGCCTTGGGGTTATTGTTATCGTCCTTGATAAAACAGCTGGAGAACTTTGCCGGGGTGATGAACTTTGTTATCTTTCCGATGTTCTTTGCCTCATCGGCGCTGTATCCCTTGTGGAAAATTCGCGAGTCAAGCCTGGCTTTGTACTGGATTTGTGAGTTTAATCCTTTTACGCACGCCGTCGAGCTGATTCGCCATGCACTCTACGGGCAGATCAGCTGGCTTTCTCTGCTGATTGTGGCGACCTGCGCTGCGGTGTTTCTGGGCTTGGCTGTACTCGGCTACGATCCTCTGCGTGGCAACCTGTCGCGCAAGGCGGGATCTGCCAAGCCTGCCTAGGAAATTTATTTTCTACACGGTCTGTGGCAGCGTAAAACTGCTAGCATGTAGAAGATTAACCGCAAGAGGGTTCTCTTTTGTCTACGGTCTATTCGCTTGAAGCGGACTATTACACTGATCCTGAAATCTACGCACAGGAACGCCAGAAAATATTCAAAAAAGCCTGGTGGCTACTCGGCCCGGGCAATTTGTGTCAGCAACGCGGTGAGTTCCTGGCCGATGCTGTTTGTGGTTGGAGTGTGTTCGCGGTGCGCGGCCGCGATAATTCACTGAGGGCTTTCCATAACCTGTGTCGTCATCGGGGCGCACAACTGCTGGAGCCAGGTAACGGGCGTTGTCAGGCTATCACCTGCCCATACCATGCCTGGGGTTATGACACCGCCGGAAAGTTGATAGCTACCCCCGGGTTTGAGCGCGCGGCAGATTTTGATGCTGCGGCCTTTGGCCTGCTACCTGTTGCTGTTGCCGAATGGCGCGGCATGATCTTCGTTTGTCTGGATGAAAAGCCGCAACCGTTTGAACAGTGGATTGGTTCTCTTGATGGCATGTTGGCGGATTTCCCTGATCTCGGTGAGCTTGATTACCATGGTCAGTTTGTTGTCGATGGTGCGGCAAACTGGAAGACCTATTGTGATAATACTGTTGAGGGTTACCACCTGCATGCGGTGCATCCACGCCTCGCTGTCGCTGTTGATGCTGGCTCAGTTGAAATAAAGCCTTACGATAACGGGAATCTGGTTGCCTTCCACGTTGATTATGGTGGTGAAGGAGCGGGTCTTCGTGGCAACAAGGGTTTGTGGGCCTATAAGTATCCGGGGTTTCAAATCGCGGTCAGTGCCAATGCATTTAAAATAGAGCGCGTTGAAGCAACCTCAATCAACACAACCAGATCTGTCAATTGGGCCTGGTACGGGAACCTTGCGGCTGATGAAATCGAAGATTCTTTTGCCTGGAGTGAGACCGTCGTGCGCGAGGACCTGTCAATTTGCGAATCGGTACAGCGCTCTCTTGAGGGTGGTTTTTACGTCAACGGGCCACTTTGCAATTCGCAGGAAACCAATGTGGCCCTGTTTCAGTCGCTAGTACGACAGGCGTTGCAGGCAGGCTGAATCGGGCATGGCTGTCTCTTCCGCGCTCAAGCGACAACGCGCTGCTGCTGCGCTTAAAATGCTGTTTATTGGTGATGCTCTGTCGATGCCGGTGCACTGGTACTACAGGCCGGCTGATATCCTGCGTGCGTTTCCGCCACTGGGTATCACCGACATGCAGGCTGCCCCCAAAACCCATCCGAGCTCAATCATGTCTCTTCATTCCACCGGTGCTGGTGGGCGTGGCGATAATCGCGACGTGCAAAACCCTGTTGTGGGTAGAGTGATTCTCAAAGACAAGGCACATCTGTGGGCTCAATCCGGTGTGCACTATCATCACGGCATGGCAGCTGGCGAGAATACGCTGAATGCCAGCTGTGCCCGCCTGCTGATGGGCTGGCTGACGCTATCGCCGGACTACAGCGTGGAGGGCTGGTTACAGCAGTATGTTGAGTTCATGACAGCCGACCCTCCGAGGCATGATGATACCTATGCTGAGTCCTGGCATCGGGGATTCTTTGCCAATCTGCAAACTGGTAAACCTCTGCTGCAGTGCGGTGCGGTGACTCACGATACGCCCTCCATGGGTGCCTTGGTAAGCGTTGCACCATTGGCTTTGGCCCTGCTGCCACAACTCTCGCTGGCGGAAGTGCAGTCTGTTTGTAGACAACATGTCAATGCAACACATCCTGATTCAGGTTTGCTGGTTGTGGTGGATGCCTATGTGGCGTTGATGGATTCCCTGATGAATGTCCAGAGCAATGTCGAGAGTAATGTCGAGGGTAATGTCGAGAGCAATGCTGAAGCTGATGCTGATGAATCGTCGTCATTGTTGGCAGCAGCAGCTGCGGTTGTCAGCGGTGGCAAGATCGAAGGCTTGCTGAATCGGTCGGCAGCTAAAATGCCAGCCGACAATGAGGTTGTTGGTGGGCGCTATTCTCTGGCTTGCTACATCACTGATTCCTGGCCGAGTGTCTGCTATCTGGCAGCCAGATATGGAAAGGATCCGGCACGTGCCTTGTTGGTCAATACAAACCTTGGCGGTGAGAACGCACACCGCGGCTCGGTGTTGGGCTCTCTGGTGGGGCTGACCAGTGCTTCTTTTGCGAGTGAGCTGTACCAACAATTGTTCGAGGTAGATCAGCTAGAGGGCGAAATTGACGCCTGGCTACATCGATTTTATCCTTTGAGTTCCGATTCCTGAGCTCTGCATGAAACGATTGTTGCCCCGGTCCCAGCTGTCGCATCGGTGGAGGCAAGGCCTAAAACACCGTTTAAGCTCCCTCAAACAGCAGGCCATACTGGTTTACCTGGTTGCCAGAGACCCCAGACTCGGGTGGCCGCTCAGGTTACTGGCCATGTTGGTAGCAGCCTATGCCTTCAGCCCGATTGATCTTATCCCGGACTTTATCCCGATCATCGGTCTGTTGGATGATCTTGTTCTGATACCGTTGGGCGTCGCGCTGATCCTGCACCTCGCACCGCCGCAAGTGGTGTTGGATGCCAAATCCCGGGCAAGTGATCTCTCTGAACGCCCTGTGAGCTTAGTTGCGGGTGCTGTGGTGCTGCTGTGCTGGATTGCAGTTATGGCAATCATTGGTGTTGCCGTCTATCGCTTCACCCAAGCTACTGTGTAACACGCACTGTGACATTTTGTGGAAAGTGCTTTTTGCCCGTGCTATCTTTTATTGTTATGAGTAGTTTCGGGAATTGCATCTGCTGCAGTTCAAATCGTAAAGTTGAACGTTTTATTCATTAGAAGCCATCTCAAAATAGTAAATGAGCAAAGCAGGGCGAACTGCGACGCAGAGATTGCGTGCAGGATCGATTTTGAGACGGCTTCTGGTTTGTTACGCAGGTGGTAGTACTGCACCTAATTAACTGAACAAAAGAGAACGGAAATCTATCGTGGCTCAAATTCTTGATTTGATATCCCAGATCCATCCAGCTGTTTGGGTAGCTATTGTTTCTGCTCTGTGTCTTGGGTATGCCTTTGGCAGAGATGTGGAATTTAACTCGCGCCTGAAACGGGCCAAAATCAGTGATCACCTGCTGCTGGATCGCGATATTCAGAACCTGTTGCTTGAGAAGCGGCAATACCAGGAAGAGATTGAACAGCTGCAATTCAAGCAGCGTGAGATGAGCCTGGAAATGGTACTGGATGACGACAAACAGAAATTTTACGATGTCGGCAACGGGCTCCAGCTTGATGATAGTCAGATGCTGGATACCGTGGCTATTGATATCAATGACCCGGTCCTGTCCCGCTCCAGTGCTATCAAGGGAGAGTTAGTCTAGCCGCTTGCTCCTCTGTCAATTGTTCTGAGACAGGTGGCATGTTGTTCAAGGTGGCAAACTTTTTCTTGATCTCCGGTACATAGTGCCCACGGACTTCGAGCTCCGCCAATAACTCCGACATATACAACTGGCCCGATTGTTCTCCCTCATGGCGTGCAAGGTTGTACCACGCATAGGCAAGGTGCCCGTCTTTTTGCACCCCGAGGCCCAGCCTGTACATGTGTCCAAGATTAATTTTCGCAGCAGTGTCTCCGGATCTAGCCGCTTGCTCGTATAGCTGGGCAGACCGGAGATAATCCACCGGGACTCCCAGACCCAGGCGATACAGGTTTGCCAGCGACGTCAGGGAACTGCTATCCCCTTTGGCAGCAGATTGGTTCAGGTGCTGAGCCGCCACATCAAACTCACCTTTAGCAAAGGCCAGAAACGCATTTTTAGCCGGTCGTGTCTTGAATTCTACGATCAGGGAGATGCAGAAAATAAAAACAATGGAGAGACACGCAGCCAGCAGTAGCTGCGTGGCCTTGTCATCAGGTAGTAATCGACTCACGTCTGGAATTTTTCGGGTTACGAAAAACGATCGTTTTTTCGGTAGGTTTTTGAGAAACCTTTGCCGCCTGGTCGATTAAATCGTGGTGAGGAGATTTGTCGCATACGGGGTCGGTATTGGCCGGATCGCCGGTGAACATGTAAGCCTGGCAGCGACACCCGCCGAAGTCTTTTTCTTTCTCGCTGCAACTGCGACACGGCTCTGTCATCCACTCAAAACCACGAAATTTGTTCATCGCTTCCGAACCGTGCCATATATCTGAAATGCTGTGTTCTCTGACATTCGGGAAGTTGATGCCGGGCAGTTGCCTTGCTGCGTGGCAGGGCAGGGCCTTACCATCGGGTGTGACTACCAGAAACAGGCTTCCCCAACCGCTCATGCAGGGTTTGGGACGTTTCTCAAAATAATCCGGAACAACATAAAAGGTTTTCATATGTGAAGGCATTCGTTCATCACGGAAAACGTTTGTTTGTCTTTCTGCTTCTATAACCTGTTCGCGGGTTGGCATGAGCACATCGCGATTCAGAAACGCCCAGCCGTAATACTGAGTGGTTGCAAGCTCCACGTAATCGGCATTTAGCTGTACCGACAGATCGAGCATCTGATCGATTTGTTCAATGTTTTCCCGATGGGTAACAAAACACAAAACCATTTGAAAGCCTGCTGCTTTTACAGCTTTTGCCATATCGAGTTTGTGCTGAAAAGAATCAGTGCCGGCTATCCAGTTATTCAGTTCTTCGCTGCTGGCCTGAAAGCTGACTTGAATATGATCAAGGCCGGCCACTTTGAAATTGTCCAGACGATCTTCATCCATACCGATGCCGGATGTGATCAGATTGGTGTAGTAACCGAGTTTCCGGCCTTCACGTATGATGTCTTCGAGATCAGTTCTGGCCAATGGCTCACCACCCGACAACCCCAATTGGGCTGCACCCAGCTTTCTGGCCTCGGTCAATACCCGGATCCAGTCTTCGGTGTCCAATTCTTTCCCATGTGTCGCATAGTCGACTGGATTGCTGCAGTAGGGGCATTGCAAGGGGCATTTGTAGGTCAGCTCGGCAAGCAACCATAGCGGTGTGGGTGCAGTGGACATGTCAGCTGTTCGCCTTGTCGTCTGTAGAGGGTTTAACCCAGCCGTTGTTGCCGGCCTCGGCGAGAAAATCGCGGACATCATCGCCCAGATCTGCATCCGGAAACTGGCGTTCAAGATGGCTGATAATATCTGCTACCGAGTTGGCTCCATCAACGTGTTTCAGAATTTCCCCGCTGCTGTCATTGAGCGATACCATACCCTCCGGGTACATAAGAACATGGCAGTTTTGAGCCTCTTCCCATTGGAAGCGGTAGCCAGGTGCCAGAGCGAGTAGTGTTGAGTCCGGGAAGCGTTCGATCGTGCTGTTTGTCATGGGCGGTTTTCCGTCGAATTGATATCCGCTACATTGTGATAGGGGGGCATGTTCTGTACATAGGCAAAGTACATGGCATCCAGCATTGACCACAGAACATCGAGTTTGAATTTCAGGATTTCCACTGCGCGGTCCTGTTGCTCCGGGCTTGTAAAATGTCCCAACGTGATCGCCAGCCCATGCTCTACATCATTGTGTGCCTCTTTGATCCGATTGCGGAAATAGTCGAGTCCTGACGGATCGATCCACGGATAAACCTGCGGCCAGTTGTCGAGCCTTTGTCGATGGATAGTGGGTGCAAACATCTCGGTCAGTGACGAACAGACCGCTTCCTGCCATGGCGCTCGCCGAACAAAATTGACGTATGCATCTACAGCAAAACGTACCCCCGGTAACACATGCTGCTGGCTGATAATTTCGCTGCGGTCGAGACCAACGGCTTCTCCGAGACGCAACCAGACTTCAATGCCTCCTTCACGAGTCTCATCACCATCATGATCGATGATTCGCTGAACCCACAGTCGCCGTTGCTCGCGGTCGGTGCAGTTTGCGAGCAAATTTGCATCCTTCAGTGGGATATTGACCTGATAATAATAGCGATTGGCGACCCAACCTTGCAGTTGTTGCTGGGTCAATTTGCCTTCGTTCATCATCACTTGAAACGGGTGATTGATGTGATAATGGGCCGCGTAGCCGCGTAAACGTTTTTCCAGATTGGATTTATTCTGCGATGGATCGGATGTTGTTTCGGGAGTTGGTTCGGGGGTTGGTTTTGGGGACAAAGCTGTAGGGTCGTCAAGTGTTTTGCCAGACGTCGGAGCGTCATCCGCTTTTTTGTTTTGGTTTTCGGTTAAGACCTCGTTCATCGGACTGGGTGCCTTCTAGAGGGTGTTGGTTGTATAGCGCTGGCCTATTTCAAGGGCTGGCGTCAGTGTCTCATAGATAAAAAGCCCTGTCGCAGATACAGATCCGGTTTTTGTTTTGGCTCAATTCTGGCGGGCTGTGATCGAAGAACTCTAAGCAAACGTTTTGCACATACGGCAAAACAGACTCGCCAGTACTTGCAATTGGCTGCTTGAAATTGGCCCGGCCTTTATTTGACCAGTCACTGCAATGAGTAAGTGCAAGGGGTGCCCATGGCCAGGGGAAGTGTCCCAGAGTAGGTTCGAATACCGGGCCGAACTGGGCCGAACTGGGCCGAACCGGGGAGATAGCAGGTGCCGGCGTTGTTCGCCGACAACCCGCTTATCCACAGCTCAATGAACAGTTTGTAACAACCGCCTGATATTGCTGTGAATGCACTAAGCCGGGGCCTTTAGACCCCGCAGATTAGCGGACAAATACGTACAGGTTGATTTCAAAACCCAGACGACGATCTACGTAGCTTGGCTTGTTCCACTTCATACCTTTTCTCCTGCATTGGTTGATTAGCATTGGTTAGTTGGGTACTAAAGCCGACCGGCATCATCATTCCCAGTGCTGATACCAGTCGGATACACAGTGTAGAGGTACGTGCTTGTTCAAAACAACATTTCAATGGTCTGAAAACCTTAGCACTGGGGCCAGTTGGATCGTAATGTCTCACCTCCTTGGTTTAAATGTCCGGTCGATCATCGTGCTGCTGGAAAACACGCCAGAGAAAGGTCTGACTAACCGGTTTGACCGTGATACGGGACGCTGCAGGTATTACAATAGTGCGTGTTCTCTCACTATTTAAGTGCCGTTCTATGATCATTCGAGTACTGGGTTCTGCAGCAGGCGGTGGCTTCCCCCAATGGAATTGCAATTGCACCAATTGTGCTGCTGTACGACGGGGTGAGCAGGGGTTTCAAGCAAGAACCCAATCCTCGATTGCAATCAGTACTGATCAGAAAAACTGGTTGTTGCTGAATGCGTCGCCTGAGATAACAGCACAAATAGCTCAGCACCCGCCGCTGCAGCCGTCCCAGGGACTGCGTGATTCCGGTATCAAAGCGGTGATGCTGATGGATAGCCAGATAGATCATACGACGGGTTTGCTCAGTCTGCGAGAGAGTCAACAGCCTCTGCCGCTTTACTGCACCGGCATGGTACGACAGGATCTGAGTACCGGCTTTCCACTGTTCGATCTGTTGAATCATTATTGTGGAATTGACTGGCAAGAGCTGTTGCTTGACGGTCAGCCTTTGGCGATACCGCAAGTGCCAGGTATTGAGATAATGCCCGTGGCTATCTCTGGCAAAGCGCCACCGTATTCCCCTCACCGCAATGACCCGCATCCCGGGGATAATCTGGGTATTACGGTACGTTCAACCGTCAGTGGCAAGAGTCTGTTTTATGCGCCGGGACTGGGCAATATGGACGAGGCAGTTCGAAAAGTGATGTCGGAGGTTGATTGCCTGCTGGTCGATGGTACATTCTGGACGGAAGATGAAATGACCCGCGCCGGGGTAGGCACCAAGCCGGCTGCTGAAATGGGGCATCTTCCCCAAAGCGGGCCGGATGGAATGATCAACCGGCTCAGGGATCTCTCTGCACGCAAGATTCTGATCCATATCAACAATACCAATCCGATTTTGAACGAACTGTCTGATCAGCGAAGACAGCTGCAAGATGAGACTATTGAAGTGGCCTATGATGGTATGTTGATCGATTTGGTGGGCTGATCCCGTGCTAACCGCGCGCTTACCGCCGCGCTTTCCTGAGCTAACCTTTACAAAGCATGTCCTGCTTCTGTTCACGCAATACAGACAATGTTTTATCAAGCTTTACCGCCAGCGCCTCAACACCCTTTGCCGTCAATCTGGGTTCCCAGCCTTTGATCTCGATAACAAAGTCAGCCACCAGCTCGGCTGTTGAAGTATCGATCAATTGTGCCTTGAGGTAGACAAACAGAAAGCTGGCCTTGTGCAGGCGGCCAGTCAATACCCAATCTGATCCAGCAAGTTTACCGAGTCGCGCTGCAACCGCAGGGCGATCGAATATATAGCCCTTGCCGTGGCTCTCTGCCTGCTGTCTTTCGACCGACAAGGGGGCGAGAGGGTATTCGAGTTGTTTCAAATCTTCTATCAACAGCGGCTTCAGAGTTTTAACCCGCTTTTCCTCAAGCTCCACCGCAGGATGCAAAGTCAAGTCATTGAGCTCAAAATCCAGAACCAGAATCGACTTTTTTTCATTGGCTTCAGGCGATTGAAACCGCTGGTGGGCTGCAAAAAAATTGCCATAAGCACGCGTACCATCGCCGGTGTCAATGGTGTCAATCATTTCCAGCGTGTGGCTGTCGATGATCCCGACTGTGTTATCAAACCAGTTGGCAACATAGACATGACGGTCATCCGGATGAGTATCGATTCCTTCCGGATATTCACCTACCTCTATTGTTTTTATGACTTGCAAATTTTCAGTATTGATCACGCTGACCGTGTTGTCATATTGATCAGTCACGAACGCCAATGAATCTTTTTTTGCCAGTGCAACATCGTAAGGTCTGTCTCCGACACTGATTTCAGACAGCACGGTTCGGGATGGCAAATCAATAACAGTGACCGAGTTTGACTGCACATTGGCCGTGTAGAGGCGGCTGCCATCGGCGCTAAGGGTGATGCCGAACGGCCTTTCTCCCGTCGCTATGTTGGCATCAACTTCAAGGGTATCCAGATTGACTCTCGATATCGAATGATCATCGCGATTGGACACATACAAATATCGGGAATCCGCAGACAAGGCCAACCCGGAAGGCGACCGGCCCACCGGGATCTCGGCCACTATGGCAAGGGAATCCACAGACACCACAGAGATGATATCAAGGTGCCAGTCAGCGACATAGAGTTGCGCTCGCCGGTCATCAACCAGCAAAGCCAAAGGGCCTTCACCAACGGGTATGCTGCGAAGCGTCTCTATAGTTCGCGTATCGATGACGCTTATGGTTTTGTCACCCGGGTTGGAAACATAGGCTCTTGGCGATACTGAAGATACGCTGATACCTGCGGGCTCCTTGCCGACTTTAAGCGTATCGGTAATGACGCCCCGCCGAGTATCCAGCACACTGACATCACCGGATTGCTGATTGGTCAAAAAAGCCAGTGTCGGGGGGCATCTTTGGGCAGCCTCGGCTGTCGCGGCCGGGTGTAACAGCGTCGAGCAGAGTACAAGTGGACATAGCAGCATCCGGATAATCGAGGCTGTTGATTTGGGAAATATGCCAATGAGATCCATATTACTTACTGGCTTCTGCGACCTCTTTCAAGCCGGCTAACCCAGCCTTGTAAAGAGCTGTGACAGCTTTGACAGCAGCTTCATCGTTCAGCTCTTCGGGTGGGTCGTTGTTCGGGTAGCCCCGATAAAATGCGCCTTTCCAGCTGACAATGCAATTCTCGCCATCTGCTTCAACGCTGATTGTTGACGAATAGTTGTTTACCGGAAGTATTTTTACGTCATGAGTCGCAACAGGTATTTTGTACTTGTACATCATTTTGCTGGCGTCGTAGGATTTTAAGGTTTCATAGACCTTCACGTCCGGTGCGAGTGTCAGCACACGTGTTGCACCTGGCTCGTTACCCCCGTCGGATTCAGTGTCCTGAACCATGGGCAACCAGGTGTGCGCAACGCCAAAGTCTTTAATGATTTCCCAGACTGCTTCAGCGCTAGCCTCAATGTTGATGGTTTCGGTTACTTTCTGTCGTGTAGGGCCATGCGCACTGGCGCTGCAGGCAAACGCTGTCAATGCCAGCACGACAAAGACTTTGAAAGCCCTGGAATGTATGTTCGTCATCATTAGCTACTACCTCCAAATGTGTTTTACAGTTTATGTTTTACAGTAAAAAAAGTTGCCAGAAGCCTTTGCCAGAACCGGTTGACCCCACCCGGTGAGGATCCGCAGACAGTAAGCCATGGCTGTGATGTTTTCCTGATAGCCTACTTGCCCGGGATCAACGCTTGCGGGGCGTCCACAAAGACAATATCAGAATCTGCAACATCGGTTTGGTCTCCTTCACTCACCGCACTGGGTGTTCCGGTTTTAACGGCTGCCTGACCTATCACCGGTAGCCCCTTGCGCAGTTTGCGGCTTGCCTTGTTTACCTGATCGTGCAGTTTGGCTGTGTAGTCGAGCGCGTAGGAACGCGGTACTGTTCTGCCCAATCCTCTGTCAAGGTCGGTTCCCCACAGATAGATTGTGGTGGGTTCATCAACATTAACCGCATGTAAATAAAATTGCTTTGGCAGCGTTCGGTCGGTTGGCCAACCCAGGATACCGGGATAGGAGTGATAGGTGACAAACAATAGTGACAGCACAACGGCATTGGTCAGAAGCTTGATAACCCAATGCCAATTGGCATAGAGATTCATGGCCAGCAGAATCGCTGCCATGATGACGTAGGCTATGATCAAGCCATTGACTTCAAGTGTTGGAATGATGAATTACTCCTCTGTGTGGCTGCTGGTGCCGTCTATCGCGGCACCAACTGCTTTGGTAGCTGATTTATGTTGCCGATGGTGCCATCCGGTAAAACAGTGAAACGAACCGCTGTTTGTTCTTCATTTTTTGCGGTCAAGGTAGTTGTGCCGTAGTACGCCACGGTATACACCGGATTGACCTTGGCAACCTTGACCGCCACTGGCACTGGTGCGTTGGTCTCACTGTCATAGTAATGCAGGTTGACGGTATATTCGCCTGGCATGAAACCACGTATGGCAAGCACTTCCTGATTCAACGGGTTTTCGATTTCTTCACCATTGATCGTGATTTTGTCGTTCAGCATGCCTCGATCATCTCGATCAAGATGCACCAGGCCGGATTCCCGTTTTTTGTAGTACGTGACGTTACCCTCCGGGTCTTCAACCCAGGTATCTATATCATCCGGGCTGTTATCTTCCCAGGTAATGGTGATGACGTATTCGGCTTCAATGTCGATTTTGCCGGCATCTGATTCGGGATTCAGAAACACGATTGATATAAAAAAAAGCAGGATGAAACCCAGCAGTACATTAAACAGCAGATCAGTAAAAGGATCTGAGCCAGATAGCGCCCGACCGCGGTATCTGGAGCGCAATTGAACCGTCATGTGTTTGCTGGTCTTGCGCCAGCTTCTGCCGGCAATCCCTCCGGGGCTTGTGGATAGTGCAGGTTGAAGCGGATTATTTTACTGATCAGGTGCTCGGTGACCCTGCCCAGAATCAAGTATTGGAAGCTGAGGAAGGTGGCTGCTGACAGCCCGACCAGTGTTGTAAATAGAGCGGTGCCCATGCCAGCGCTCATGCTGACCAGTAGCTCTCGCAGTGCATTTTCTCCGACGATGGCTTCGCCTGATAGTGAAGTGAATATCAGGATAAACCCGATGATGGTACCGGCGAGTCCCAACCTGATCGCAAGGTCGACCAGAAACCAGCCAAATTCAACCGGAGCCCGCAGGCGATCAGCCACTATTTCCAATTCCGCTTCAATCGCTGGCGTGGGTTCCGCCAGGTTTGCGCCGTCACTTCGACCAGAGTTATCCTGGTTGCCAGCCACTACACTTGCTGCTGATTCGTTCACCGCAAGTGCACGGTACTCCAAATGTTCAAGGCGGTAATTGGCGATCAAGGTGTACCAGATAGCGTGGACGCTAGCCACCAGTGTTAACAGCGCTATGATGCTGGTCAGATAACTGCGATCACCTGCATAGACCCGCTGCATAAACCCGAGATCCCAAGTGATGTAGAGGCCAAAGCCAACAAACCCGATCACCAGCAGCCACAGTAACGGGAAAAAGTGCTTGACCGGATCCTCAATCTTGAACAGTGGTTTCCCGCTCATAAGCCTTCTGCGACCAGTGCGGGTAATTTCGACCATTTGTTCATCGCTGTGTTGATCTGTAGCGGTGATAATGTCCACTCCTGACTGATTTGCCTCAAGTAATATTCCGCCGCAGGATTTCCAAATCGGTCTGCCATGCTGTACCAGGCGAAAGCTCTCATTCTGTCTGGTGCCACGCCAAGCCCCTGTTTGAACAAATGCGCCAGATTCATCTGTGCATCAGCGATGCCGGCAGAAGCAGCTTCAAAATAGAGTTCACTCGCCTTAACGTAATCCAATTCAACTCCCAAGCCGAGATAGTACAGATTGCCCAGGGAGTTGCTGGCTACCTTGTTACCGGCTGACGCTGCTTTTTTATAGAACAACGCAGCTTGCTCAAAATCTCCATTGGCCATTGCCATTCGGGCTGATGTTGGCGCAGGGTGGAACCATTGCCAGGCCGCGACAGACAGCGCAACAGCCAACACTGCTGCAACTACCAGCTGGCCATAACGACGCTGGGCTGCCACTACGGTTGACGAGTGGCGTGTGGTTGGGACTCCGTGGCTGGTTTGGTCAGGTGTCTGAAGATCTGGACTGGATTGTGTTTTTATTTGGTCCATTGGAGTAAGTGCGCAGGCAACCTTGTGAAAGTACTGAAGTACCCTGAATCCACTACGACGCTCGTAATTTAGCACGAGGGTCAGAGTAGCACGAGGGTCAGAGTAGGAGAGGATGAGGCATCGCCGAATCGTATCAAAAAGTCTTAAGTTCAACTGAAACAGGTCAGATCGGCACAGTAAGAGCCAAAACTCTATTCAAAATATCGAATCGCTCTGGATACTGACACGAAAAACCGCTAAACGCAGTTGTGACTGCGCTCGTTTTGGGACGGGCAGGGTTTTCTGGCAACACGGCTTTGTGTCAAGATGTCCGGCAGGGCAGACGCATGGCGCTGAGAGGGCAACAAATGGGTTCATCGTTAAAGATTCTTCGTTTCGCAATGTTCCAACGTTTGCGCAACATCATGCTGTTTTTAATTGTGATAGCAGCTACTCTTCCGACGGCTCCTGTTTTGGCGGCGTCTGCTCAAACTAAAACTACAGATCTGGCCAAACCCGCAGACCCGGTGCGCGATGCGGATGATCGGTGGGGTATTGTTCGTGAACAGTTGTTTGCCGACAAACTGATCAGCGAAGATGGTAATGTCCTTGCCCTGAGCGCTCCTGCTCGTGCATTTGATGCTGCGCGAGTACCAGTGACTATCCGTGCTCTGATCGATCAATCCGACGAACGATTCATCGAGAAATTATTTCTGGTTGTAGACAAGAATCCAGTACCTGTGGCCAGCACATTTACTTTCAAGCCGAATCGGGGCTGGCAAACACTGGATACCGAGCTTCGGGTCAACGAATATTCCATGATGCGCATCATTGCTCAGCTGAACGATGGTAGCTTGCACATGGACTCCAGTTTTATCAAAGCTGTGGGTGGTTGTTCTGCACCTCCCACCAGCTACGACAGATCCGATGTCACCAGGTTTGGTTCTTTTGAAGCGAGTATTAAAAACCTGTTGGACCCGAAGGTCCCGGCTCAGGCTCGTATTCGCATTATTCACCCCAACGCCAGCGGAATGCAATTTGACCAAATGACGCGTACCTACATCCCGGCTCACTATATTCATACCATGGGAGCTGAGTTTAACGGTGATCCGCTGTTTACCGTAGAGACCAATTTTTCCTTCAGTCAGGATCCGGTTCTGGGATTCAATTTTGATCCTGAAGTCGATGGGGAGTTGATGATGTATGCGTTGGACTCCAAGAACAACCGCTTTGAACAGTCGTGGAAAGTAGAAGCCGTTACCAGCAATTGATGCGACTATAAAAAACAGGATGAACTTATGAGGTTGCTAAAAGTATTTTCTGTCGCTTTAACGCTATCCATGATGCCGTTGTTGGCGGCTGCTGCTACGACCACCACTACTGATGCGCCTGCTCATGAATTGGGCACTGATCGATGGCAGGAGTTGAAAGCCGCCTTTTTTGGTGAAAGATCTATTGTTGAAGGAAGTGCGCTGGTGTCGCTGGATGCACCCAAACGAGCCCATGATGCGGCTGTCGTTCCCGTCACCGTGCATGCTGTGGGTGGCGGTCTGGATATCAAGCAATTACATTTGATTGTTGATAAAAATCCTGTGCCACTGGCAGGTATTTTCAAATTCGATGGAGTTCGCTCTGATTGGCAGTCACTGGAAACCCGAATCCGAATCAACGAATACACCAATGTTCGAGCGATTGCGGAACTCGATGATGGGTCGCTTCATATGTCTACCAGATTTGTCAAAGCTTCAGGTGGGTGCTCGGCACCGGCTATGGCGGATATGGAAAAAGCCATGGCGCGCGCTGGAAAGATGCGTATTTTGCTGGATAAAATTTCCGACAACACCGCCGAGGTCAGCAGTGAGGCAACGATAAAAATAAGCCATCCCAATAACTCAGGCATGCAATTCGATCAGGTATCCAGAAATTACATACCCGCTTTCTTCGTACACTCGATTGGTGCTGAACTGAACGGTGAAAAGTTACTCACCGTGGAAACCAATTTTTCGATGAGTGAAAACCCGGTGGTGCGCTTCCAGTTTGAACCCTCTCCGGACGCTAATGAGTTGACTGTGTTCGCCATTGACTCCAAAAACAACCGCTTCGAACAAGCGATAGATATTGGCACACAAACCACCAACTAGCTTTTATCAACTGGCATTAATAAGCCGGAAGCTCGTTTCCTAGAAGCACTTCAGGGTCGACTCAGCTTGCAATTTTTGTAGCAATTCGAGTTTGGTCTTGGCCCAACTGGAATCTCTGTAGAAGATGCCACGTTGTCCTTTGTCCAGCTGTACCTGCATGATGGTTTGCGCAGTGACATAGTCTTCGTGTGACATTTTTGATTTGATCAAATCAATACTGCACGAGCATTGGTGCAGGCTTTCGTAGGAATTGCCATTGGCTGACATGCAAGCCAAAACGTAATCTGCAATCACGTGGGTAGGGTAGGCATCGTCCTCGCAATTGCAGTTTGCTTCATCAGCGGCATAGCCTGTGGTAAAGGCCAGGGTAGCAATCAGTGCCAAAGACTTACCGGCAGGGGAAATACCTTTAAACGCAAGTTTTTGAAGAAAATTCATCGGGTCAATCCTCAGTGAATACCAATTTGCCTCAGTAAACACCCATTGGCTGGTATCTTGTTTTAAATAACAGTTCGTGCCTGCATCAACAGCAAATTCGCAAACAGTGTTTTCGTGAGCTTAGCGCAGCTTAAGCTCGCGAGTGAATTCGTCAGCTTTCTCCAGACCACCCTGCATACGGATTGCAATCACACCGCCGGGGACCATTTCACTCAGAATCAATTTGATCTCGGTGGATAGATATTCAGGGTGTGCACCCAGGTAGGGGTCGTTCTTGAAGGGCTTCAAGCTGACGAGCTGGCCGGAAATTTCCTTTGATTGATATTCAGCTGCTGCGGACTCAATGACCACAGACTTGTCTGATAACGCATCGCGAATGCGGTTCCTGAAATAGAGCACACCGCCACCAGTTTCCTGCCC
>CALFCE010000046.1 GCA_937951215.1 uncultured Granulosicoccaceae bacterium | reverse complement strand
CCCGATGATCGTGCTGAGCAAGCATCAATCTACCTGGGATACCCTGCAGTTACCGGCCTTGCTAAAAAATCCTATTTTTGTGGCCAAGCGCGAACTGGCCTTGATCCCGTGTTTTGGCTGGTGTTTGTATATGGCTGATACCATCCTGATCAAACGTGGCTCGGGGCGATCTGCCATTCGCCAGATAGAAGAGCAGGCGCGTGATCGGTTCAAACGTGGCAGGAACCTGGTTATTTTTCCGGAAGGTACACGCCGGCCACCGGGTGCCGAACCTGTCTATAAAATTGGTGGAGCGGTGGTCGCTTCCAAAACCGGTGTGCCGGTAATTCCAGTGGCTCATAATGCCGGAGAATTCTGGCCACGCCATAGTTTTTTGAAGTGGCCAGGCACAATTGATCTGGTGTTTGGTGAGCCGATACCTTCGGAGGGCAGGAAGCCGGAAGAAATCCAGCAGGATGTGGTGCAGTGGATAGAGAGCACACAGGAAAAAATTACCGTGTTGAATCGCTTCCCGTACTAGCCCGGATTATTCACCAACAGGTTTACCGCCTGGCTCAATCCCGTGGCCGAACAGTCGATAAGCATTTTCAAGGGTCAGACTCGCCATTTTTTGTTCGCTACATTGCTGTAACTCGGCCAGGCTCTGCAAGGCCTGCACAATAAAACGCGGCTCGTTTCTGCAGCCTTTTGCCGCAGCCGGGCTTTGGTACGGGGCATCGGTTTCAAGCAGCAAACATTCGCCAGGCAATCCGGACACCAACTGTCGCAGTCGCGTGGCGCCAGGGTGAGTAATCGCACCGCCGAAACCCAGCATCCAGCCCTGCTCAATTAATCGTTGGGCCTGTTGTTCGCTACCGTTAAAGCTGTGCACAACACCGCGACAATCAGGAAACTCCCTGACACAGATAATGACGTCTTCCACTGCCTTGTTGGCATGAACAATCACTGGCAAGTTGTATTCGCAGGCCAGTGCCAGCTGCGCTTTGAACACCGATTTTTGCAGCCCTTTGTCGGCCTTCGCTCGATGGTAATCAATACCGCATTCGCCAATCGCGACAACTCCCGGTTTCTTCAGCCACTCACGGAGTTCATCCATGTGTCGCGCCTGGAAATGAGACAGAAACAGTGGATGGAAACCGAAAGCCAACGATACATCATTGAATTCCGTGCTTAATCGGGCAACCGCGCTGAATTGCGAGAGATGCAGCGCAGGCACGATCTGCGCAAGCAGACCGGCGGCTCTGGCTGCGAGAACCACAGCTTCTCTATCGGCGTCAAAATCCACTGCATCCAGGTGACAATGAGTATCGATGACAGGCAGGTTCACGACTGGTATTTTGCAGTTTTTGGGGCAGAGTGGGGAGCTTTCATCGGGTTGTCAGGCCATTTCACTTAGATGGAGATCAATTGCAAAGGATCGTGACGCCGTCCTGGCAGCCCTTGTCTGTGGGTGATTGCAACACAGGATGATAGTGATACCAACGAAGTTTAACGAAATTGTGTTCAAATTTTGAGTGAAAGCTTCGTTTCATGCGAAAATAACAGACTGTTAGCAAGGCGAGAGCATTATGCGCTGGAAAAATTTAAGACGAAGCCGCAACGTCGAAGATCGACGGGGCATGTCGGCGGGCCGGGGCAGTTCGCGGGGTGCAGGCCCCCGAGGCACTGGCATGGGTCGAGGGGTCAAGGTTGGCGGTGGCGGTATGCTGCTGCTGTTACTGGCTGGTCTGTTTCTCGGGCAGGATCTAACCGGTCTTGTCAGTGGCGGGCCGGGATTAACGCAAACTCAGTCCCAGTCACCAAGATCAGGTAGCAATAATCTGCCTGCCAACGATGATGCAGCCCAATTCGTTTCTGCGATCATGGCGACGACAGAAGATGTCTGGACCCCATTGTTTCAGCAGGCCGGTAAACAATACCAACCTCCAAAACTGGTCTTGTTCAATGATGGGGTTCGCTCAGCCTGCGGGTTTACGTCATCGGCTGCTGGTCCTTTCTATTGCCCGGGTGACTATCAGGCCTATATTGATCTGGATTTCTTTGATGAGCTGCAACGCATGGGAGCCGGCGGAGATTTTGCCGGGGCCTATGTTCTTGCGCATGAAGTAGGGCACCACGTCCAGAACCTGTTGGGTGTTTCGATGAGTGTGCAGCGGCGCCAGCGCCAGGTCAGTAAAGTTGAATCCAATGCCCTGTCCGTGCGGGCGGAGTTGCAGGCCGATTGCTATGCCGGGGTGTGGGCTCATCATGCACATAAGCAAATGCAATTGCTGGAGCCGGGCGACCTTGAGGAAGGTATGAATGCAGCTGCACAGATTGGTGATGATGTGCTCATGAAAAACGCAGGTCGCCGCGTACGCCCGGAGTCGTTCACCCATGGCTCGGCCAAACAGCGGCAAGAGTGGTTGTACATCGGATTAAAAACGGGTGATCCAAACCAGTGCGATACGTTCAATTCGAACACATGATTTCCTTTTGAGCGTCGGCGTTGCAGTGAATCTGCAACGCCGCATCGTCGTAATACCGGTCAGATAATCCAACTCCCGCGGGTTGAGCTTCGTTTGCGCATGACTGCTATTTTTTACCTGACAGGTAAACCATGAAACCTTCAGCTGCTGAATTTCGAGACAACCCCAACAAGCGTGTCACCCTGATGGGGATGTCTGGTGTGGGTAAAACACGGCTTGCCAATATTTTGCGTAACGGCGACTGGTTTCATTATTCTGTTGATTATCGCATTGGCACTCGTTACCTCGATGAGTCGATTCTGGACAACATCAAAAGTCAGATGATGAGTGTACCTTTTGTGCGTGATCTGCTGCGCAGCGATTCGATCTACATCAGCAACAACATCACCTTTGATAATCTGACGCCACTGTCGAGCTGGTTGGGCAAGGTGGGTGATCCCGAACACGATGGGCTACCACAGGATGAGTTCAAGCGGCGCCAGGCCTTGCATCGGGATGCGGAAGTGGCAGCGGTACTCGATACACCGGAATTTATCAGGAAGTCGGAGGAAATCTACGGTTACGAACATTTCCTGAATGATGTTAGTGGCAGTTTATGCGAGCTTGAGGATGATTCTCTGTTTGAGATGCTGGCACAAGAGACCGTGCTGATCTACCTCAAGGCTGATGCCGAAGATGAGCAACACTTGATCAAACGAGCCGAATCGCACCCCAAGCCGCTTTACTATCGTCAAGAATTTCTTGAACGCCAGCTTGCAGATTACATGAGTGAAAACGACCTTGAGTTTGTCACTCTGATCGACCCGGATGACTTCGTGCGCTGGGTGTTTCCAAAGTTGTTCTATTCACGTGTTCCGCGTTATGAAGCAATTGCCGACAAATACGGTTTTACTGTTGCGGCTCGTGATGCGTTGGCGGTGAGTAACGAAAAGGAATTTCTTGAGTTGGTTGAAAATGCGCTGAAGGATGGCAGCTGATGCCACTGGTAGCCCATAAAAGCCTGCCAACTTATGAAAGGCTGGAGCAGGAAGGTCATGTTGTACTCAGCCCCGAGCGTGCCCGTACCCAGGATATTCGTGGCTTGCATGTAGGCCTGTTGAACATGATGCCGGATGCAGCGCTTGCAGCCACCGAACGGCAGTTCTTCCGCTTGGTGAGTTCCAGTAACACCATCTCCCAATTCTATATGCACCCGTTTACCCTGCCGGAGATTCCGCGCAGCGAACGAGCGCAACAGCATATTGACCAGTATTACGAGTCGGTTGAGGAAATTCAATCTGCAGGTCTGGATGCGCTGATTATTAGTGGTGCCAATGTCACTGAACCTGATCTGGCGGCTGAAGTATTCTGGGAACCACTGATAAAAATGATTGATTGGGCCAGTAGCAATGTGACCTCCACGCTATGTTCCTGCCTTGCCAGTCATGCTGTGCTGCAATTTCGTCACGGGCAGAAGCGCAATCAGCTGCCGACAAAAAAATGGGGAGTGTATCGTCATCGTGTTGTGGATAGTTCCCACCCCTTGGTACACGACATCAACACGGTGATGGACGTCCCCCATTCCAGATTTAATGTGGTTAGCCGGGAGCAGTTCACCGCTGCGGGCTTGCATGTATTGGTCGAAGGCGATGAGCCCGGTGTGCAGCTGGCCGTTAGTGCCGATGGTTTTAATATCGTTTTCTTTCAGGGCCATCCTGAATACGACAAGATCAGCCTTTTAAAAGAATACAAGCGAGAGGTTGGCCTCTATATCGACGGACGTCGCAGCAGCTATCCCCCTTATCCGGATCACTACTTCGACAGACATACAAAAGCACTGCTCGAGGAATACCGTTTGCAGCTTGAATCTGCCCGGCAGCACAATCGAAAAATGCCTTCTTTTCCAGAACATCAAGTAACCAATCGTTTGGACAATACCTGGCACGACTCTGGTGAATCTGTGGTCGGTAACTGGGTAGGGCAGGTATATCAGTTGACCCATTCAGACCGCAAGTTGCCGCTGATGGACGGTATTGATCCTGCTGATCCGCTGCAATGGTTGGCGCGGCGGGAATCGGTAAAAATGGGTGAAACGGCAAGCCTTGATGTTGTGGAAACGCTTTTGTGAGCGGCTGGCTAAATACTTTTTTGCAAGATATCGGGCCAATTTTCTATCTGTTGGTAGCGCTGAATGTACTGCTGATCATACTGGCTCCACGCATTATTGATGCGGTCACCTTGTCGGATATTGCGCCTAATCGACGTGAATTTTTTATCAATGTATTGCGCGGGCTCAATGTTCTGGTCATAGCGCTACTCGGACACTTTCGTTTTTACAGCGAAGGCCAGTCAGGGCAGGGGTTTGGAATCAAGATCCTGTCAATTTTGATTGTGCTTTACCTGAGTTATCTGGCTGCGCATCTGGCAGGCCGATTTGTCACGCAGCGATATGGACGCAAGATCCAGGTGTCAGGATCGGAGCGTATTGCTGATACCTATGCATCGCGGGGACTCAGTATATCCATCAGTGTGTTTATCGGAATTATTGCACTGATTTCCATTGTGCGTATCGCAGGCTTTAGCAGCTTGCTCGAAACCGGAGGTGTTATCGGGTTTATTGGTGTATTTCTGGCGCTGACGCAAGGCGCGTGGGCACCGGATATTATCAGCGGTCTGATTATCCTCAACACCAACATGATTCGTGAGCGTGAAGTGGTCAGGCTTGATACACCAGATGGCGAGCTACTGGCGATCGTGTTCCGGACCAAAGCCTTTCACACCGAGTTGCGTGATCTGGTCGATAACCATCGCATCATGATCAAAAATTCCAAAATAAGAGACTATACCCTGCATAACCTGTCACGTTACGCCTCGGCCAAGGGATTGCGTGAAACCTTACACTTCAAGATTGGCTATGACGTATCACCTGACTCGGTGCATAAACTGTTTGAGAAGTCCTATGAGATTGCCTGTGAAGACGACTCGATAGAAATCGAGAGTCAGCACCCGTTGGAAATCAGGGTGCAAGACACTGGTGATCATGCTGTTGCCTGGTCTATCCACTACTACACCCAAAAGGAAGAATCCCTGCTCAAGACCCGGCAGCTATTCCTCGAGTTCATTCTGCACACCGCGATGCAGGAAGGCATTGCGCTATCGACACCGATTACCCATAGCGCTGTATGAGCATGGCTCGGATGTTGATGGAAAGTCAGATCAGCTTTTTTCCTGCAGCATAAACCTGCTTCCACGGAAGGATCGTGTAAGATTGTCGTAAGCCGGTTGGCCAGAAGGGATCGTTCCTGACCAGCTTTTCCACATCGTCCGGATGCTCAGCCTCGACAATCCACAAGCCGTCCCGCCCCTTATCTTCGGGGTCCGTAAGTGGCCCTGCCGCCTCGACCTTATTTTCATCTAAAAATGAGAGATGCTGCTGCATGAATTTTGATCGGATATCAGGATTGGCAGTGCTGGCATCTTCAAAAATAACCACAAATTTCATATTTAATATTTCCGGCTTATAATCCGATCGCTATTGTTGCACGGTATATTTGCCTAAATAAATGACAAAAATACAGAGTGAATCTGCAAATCTGCAGGATTATGATTGGAATGATCTTAAATTTTTCCTGGCCTTGCATAGGGCAGGGACCTTCGCAGAAGCAGCCCGAATCAGTCGGGTGGACGAGACTACTGTAGCGCGGCGAATAAAGCGCCTGGAAGAGGCTCTGGGGGAGCCCTTGCTGTTGAGGCAGGGTTCAGGGCGTTACGAACTGACGGATGCCGGTGCTGCAATACTTGGCAACGTGGAAAGGGTGGAGGCTGAGAATCATGCTTTGCGTGAGCGAATTGGAGAACATTCCGATAGTGTCGTGGGTGTGGTGCGGATAAGCGCAGTACCCTACATCACAAACCGGATATTGATACCAAACCTACCGGCACTGCAGGCGGTGAATCCCGATCTGACGCTGGAACTCACTCCGGAAGCGAGAAATATCGATCTGACCAAACGCGAGGCGGATTTAGCCGTGCGCTTTTCCCGACCCTCTGATGGGGGTATGGGGATAAAGGCAAGAAAATTGGGTGACATGGCCTTCGATGTGTTTTGTTCGTCTGCTGTGCCCGTCTCTGAAGAAGAGAAGCTTGACTGGATCAGCTATGACGACGCACATGCGTTGCTACCCCAGTCGCAATGGATTGAAAAACTGCGCTTGAAAAACGGGCGGCGTCCAAGCTGTTTGCGCCTTGCTGATTTGGAATCAGTTCAACGCGCTGTCATTTGTGGGTACGGAAAATCTATTTTACCCAGACTATCCTGTCTGGCGGACAAACGCCTTAGGTTAGCGAGAGTTCAAAATACGGGCTTAGAGATGAAAAGAGCAGTATGGCTTTTATCTCATGCTACTCTGGCAGAGCGAACTTCAATCACGGTAGCCAAACAATGGCTTGTTGATCTGCCCTGGAGTGATCGCTAGTTCTTCGCTACTATCAGCCAGCCTTCTTTTTGTTAAACAATTGCTCCGCACTGCCTATCCAGTCGTCACGTAACATCCTGGCCTTGTATTGCTTTAGTTCAGCGTGCATTTTGTT
>CALFCE010000045.1 GCA_937951215.1 uncultured Granulosicoccaceae bacterium | reverse complement strand
TTCGGTTAGTCGCACACCAATGCCGTCAACCACGGTATAGCAAGCGATCATTACCGAAGTAAAAAGTCCCCAGAACAGTGCTTTTTTTGATATCCGGCCAAAGTGTTTGCCTAGCAGGGTGATGCTCATCAGTCCGCAGCTGATTAACAGGATGCCGGCCAGAGTACCGGGGGCCAGCACTTCACCTGCAAATACAGCTGCACCTATCGCGACCAGCATTGGTGCCATGCCACGAAACAGCGGGTAGACCTGCGACAAGTCCCCCGACCTGTAAGCTTGTGCCATCGAAAAATAGTAAACGTTGTGGATGATGACTGATGCCAGAATGTAGGGCCATGACCGTGGGTCGGGTATCGGCACAAACCAGACCAGCAAAAGGCATATGATGCCGCCCAGTAGCTGGTAGGCGGCAATAGTAAATTCTGGTACGCCGCCTGATTTTACCAAGGCATTCCAACTGGCGTGTAACAGAGCGGCGCTCAGCACCAGAGTTATAATCAAAGGGCTCATGCCAGTGCCAGGGTGTTGATCCGGTGAATCGGGTTAGTGAAGTAAGTCAAATGAATACTCTATTGGCAGTCTATCCAACGCGTGTCGAGCCTTGCCAGCCAAGATTGGCAAAGACAGTCATAGAGCTGTTCTATTGTGGTCGCAGAACTGTTGACTCTACGATGGTTTAGTCAACGCAGCAAACCAATAATGCCCAGCGTTATCAGTACCAGCAAAGCATTGCGACGATAATTCGCGTCGGTGGCCTTTTTGAACAACTCAGCTCCCACCAGACAACCGGCGAGGTAGGCCAGTCCCAGTGGCAGCGCATCGAGAAAATCAGTGGCCACGGTATTACCTGTGATAACGGAGACGGCGAGGTACCAGCCTGCAATCAAAAATCCCCAGATAACAAACAAGGTGCGAACCTCATAGTGCTTGTAGGGCGCCATTAAGATGATCGCAACCAGCAGCATCGCAATATAGCTGGCTCCGAACACCAGGCCACCAAAAGCGCCAATCAATACCAACTGCACGGTGGTGTATTTTCGTGGGTATTTGACCTTGGCCAGCATCAGCAGGCTGGATAGAACAATGGCTGCTGAAATCACCTTGCCCATGAGATCTGCATCGTTGTGCATCAGTAACCAATGCCCGAAGGGCAGGCTGGCAACCGTAGGCAGGGTCAATGCCAGTACCAGCTTCCATTGGATATCCTTGCGACAACGCCATGCCAGAAATGCCGCGGCTACCAGCTCAACTATAAGGACCTTGGCGATAACCTGAACCGGGGTTAAAAACCAGGTCATAACGCTCAAAATAAAGGCTGGACCACCAAAGCCAGCATAGCCGCGAACGACGCCAGCGGCGAACCCGACTATAACGGTAATTAAGACAAGATTCATTGCGGCGGGGAGATGCCAGAACAGCTGAGCTCAGTGCAGCTGATGCCTGTTGGGACTATCATTTCAGGATTGAGTGAATGAGATAACAGCGAGTATAGCGTGAAAGACACCGACATCCCGGCGAGCTCACACTAAGATCCGCAACAAATTTATCGTCAGCCCTGCGAGTTCACACTATTGTTCGGAATTAGCCAATCGTCAGGTTCGCGGGACGGGCTGCAGTACAGAATAAACTGCTCGTCATACCGAGGGAGCGCACTGCTGTCTGGAACAACTTATCGTCATGCCCGCGGAGGCGCACTACTGTCCGGAATAATACAGGCACAAAAGGGCTAGACGTTGTTTAGATAGGTGAAAAGGTCAACATTGCGGACTATCGACTTGAATTTTAGGTAACAGGAATCCCGTCATCTCCGCGGAGGCGGAGATCTATCGACTTAAGTTCCTAAATACAGAGAAGTGTTTAATAACAGTAGATGCAAACGCTGCTGTACAAGGCCAAGAAGTACCCGGCATGATGGGTTAAATGAGCATTCATGAGTTCGGATGGATGGGCACCCGCCTCCGCGGGTGCGACCGAGGATTTCATTCCGGACAGTAGTGTGCGGAGGCAGTACCCATCAACCGCGATAGGTGCGATAAACCAGCTCGTCGAGTTTCTCGGAGGCTTTTTCTACATCACAGCTGGTGTCGTAGGCAGGTGGTTTGATGTAATAGTCCATCAGATCTATCGGATTTTCATCGCCTTTGCCATCTTCAACGGCTTTGACCAGATTGTACATTTCGCGCGCATTGACGTAGTGCAGAATGTATTTTTTGCCGTCGTTGTAGTTCTGCTCCAATTCGTTCAGGATATCTTCAAACTCCTGCCCCAATACGAATTCATGGTCAGTCGCACCATGTGTATGGGTTTTGATGAATACCCAGTCAGGTTTGCCGTCGACATGCACGGCAGTTTCAACCCAGCGCTTTATTCGTTCTTTGGTTGTGTAGGGTTTACCTGCGATTTCATCGCCGATCGGTCGAACACTGGTGATACTGTTGCCCAGCTTCAGTGGATGCAGAGGGCCCTGAATCAACAATAGCTGATCACTCTCATCGCCCTGAGTTCCCGCTTGTGCCAAGGTGCCCCGGTTATAGGACTTGGGTTTGTCGGTTCGGGATTTTGCATAGTGTATGGTGTTCATCTGCCGTGGAGTCGACTCCGGCCGGGACGGATGAGTGTAATCGGCATAACAGCCGGTTTCACGAAGAATATCAATCTCGTTGTTAACACCACAGTACTGGTTGTTGCGCGAATTGGCCAATGCCCAGTCACCGTGGATAAAACCGTATTTCGGTTTACCGTCAAGCGTGCCGAAAATGCCAAATTGCGAGTAGTCACGTACAATTTCGTCCAGTGTTTCACGCAGGTTCTCGGCGGTATCAGGAGTGTGCTTGCCATGGTGTAAATGGATTTCAATTTCACCATAACCGCGATGGCAAAGATCGACCAACTTCTTCAGGTTGCCAAAGCGATGATAGTGGGGTGGGAAAAACCAGGTACGAGTTGGTTTCCTGCCATCAGCATCTTTATGTTTGTCGGTAATTTTCGGATACAGGTCAAGCAACATATCTACCTGCCCACGCTCAGCCTGCTCGTCTACGCCCCGGGTGCCGGGTTCGTAGTGATCAGTCATACAGAAAAACAGGTGGATGGGTTTTCCGCTTTCAACTTTGGGTGCAGTCAGGCGGCGTAAATGCCATCCGGCTGCAACATAAGCTGTATAAGCCATAAACTTGAGTTTATTCATCGAATTCCAATTGTCCCGGGTCATTTCCCGGAGTTAAATTCTGGATTATTGCCGGTCACGCCGGGAATGGCTGTAACGGCAAACGCGAGACATTAAACCGCTTTACGCCAGCGAGTCCAGTGCGATAGGACCCTTAACTGTTAATTCTCGTCAAACCAGCGTGAGGCTTGAGCCCGGTGTTCGCAGAATGAGTGGCCTTAACCACAAATCAGGTAACAAATCCCTTTAAATACGACGGGTTACTGGCGGGTTGTGCGAGAGCGGGAAACTGTGCGGAAGCCTAGGTGATTGCTGCTCATGCTACGTTCCTGAGGCATTCGCGCCTCGGGAGTGTAGTTGGCGCAGAAATCACCTGAGCACAGAAACGAGCCACCTTTTATAAGGCCCAACTCTGAATCCCCGGCACTGTTTCTGCCGAGTGTGTTTGGGGAAGTTGCCGACTCAGCTTGCTGTGAAATCCGTGGTACTCGTTTTTGGACGGCCTGGTAAGGGTCGACAACCCATTCCCATGTATTTCCGATCATATCGTGCAAGCCGGCCACGGATGCTGGAAAGCAGCCGACAGGTGCGACACCTGCAAAGCCGTCATCGGCAGTATTCGCTAGCGGGAAATTGCCATGCCAGATATTGGCCGAGGCCTCACCGGTCGGGCTTTGATGCCAAACGCTGCGTGTGGGTGATTCTCCGCTGCTGGCAGCCAGTTGCCATTGTTGTTCTGTGGGTAGCTCGCGTCGGGCCCATTCGGCGTAGGCAAGGGCATCCTGATAGGCTATATGAACCACAGGATAGTGTTCACGACCTTCAATATCGGAACCCGGTCCGAGCGGGTGTTGCCAGCTGGCCCCGGCAACGAATTTCCACCACTGATGGATATCGTCACCGACCAGTGTCTTTGGCGCGCTAAAGACTGCCGAGCCCGGCACCAGCCGTGCCGGTTCGATACCGGGGTAATCTGCCGGATTCAATTGTTGTTCTGCTACGGTCAGGTAATCGGTGGCGGCAACAAAAGCTGCGAACTGTGCGTTGGTGACCTCGTGTGCATCGATTGAAAATCCAGGCTGGTCGGCGACGCGCTGGATGTAAATCTGGTTATATAAATGACCGTCTGCCGGTGATAGCAAACTGCAGTGCTGGATCGGTTCCAGGTCAACGCGGGATGTCTGGCTGGTAGGTATGTCGCCTTGCGCATCGACCCAGAGTGTCGCGCAAACAACACTCAACAGCAATGTCGCCAGTTGCAGGCACAACAGGGGTCTGGCTTTGGAAAGTATTGCTGTGAGTTTTTTGTCGGACATTGAGAACTGTTATGCCGGGCCTCGTTACAGCGAAATGGAGCTGCCGGACATTGATTGGAAAGCCTGTCGGTGATGAATCAAGAATCGGGCCAGCGCTGGCTACTATGCTTCTGGTGTCTGACAAACCCTATCGTTGCTGAAAGGATCAATACCCACTACGAGATTGCTGAAATGGAAAGAGATCTACCTCACCACCTACATACCATCACACCTTACTTTACAGTTTGTGATGCAGCGGGATTAATGGAATTTCTCGTATCAGCGTTTCAGGCGCAAATTGTTCGCGACAAACGGTATCCTGATAACAGGATCCAGCATGCACGCGTTGGTATTGGCGACTCAATCATAATGATCAATGAGAGTACCGAAGAGTATCCGGCGAACGTATCCCAGATCCACCTGTATGTCGAAGATGTCTGCAGGGCCTATTCCAACGCTCTGGGTGCCGGGGCAATATCGCTGATGGAACCGAACACTCGACCTCACGGTGACAAAATGGCTGGCGTAAAGGATCCAGGCGGTAACGTTTGGTGGAT
>CALFCE010000044.1 GCA_937951215.1 uncultured Granulosicoccaceae bacterium | reverse complement strand
CACCTCCATCAGAGACTGGCATCGAGCTAACTTCGCTCATCCGTACCATCGAAAGATTAGTTGCTAACCATCATACGTCCACGGAACAGCGCAGCGTAGAGCCTCTCACATGAAAGGGTTAAGTGTTGCACCAACGGTCTGATTGACAGGCATCTGGACTGAAATCCTGGCTGCAACGGCCGTGGGCCGCGCTTGCGACCACTGGTGCATGAAGGGGGGATTTACATTTCGAGTCAGGCGCTGCGACTCCTTCGCTGCGCTAGGATTAGGCAGAACTGATCAAGATGTTTCAAATCCTGTCAAACTGTTTCAAATCCCATCAAACCGAGGATTATTCGAGTACCGGAGTTCCTTGGTGAAAAAGCATGGTCCACTGCTGACCCACTGATTTCCAGACGGTGCTTCTCAGCGAACGCCTCGGAGTCGATTCAGGGGCAGTATGATCTTTTGCAGATAATTGATAGGTGGCAAGAACATAGTGTTCACCGAGTCGGCTAACCCGATAGTTCTCGATTTGGTATAACGTATCACCTGCTTCTCTGGTGATGGAATGAATGACATCAGCCTTGTTCCACACGTTACCGGAAGCACCGAACTCAACAAAGTCATCTGCCAACAACGAACTCAGGTGCTCCCGCGATGCACGAACATTGGAGTCAAGATGCTGCAGCTCAAGTTCAAGCAGGGACTGATGTGTAATCACTTCAACTTGCCTGACTTTTATAGGCCATCGAGATCCAGACCATGAAGATCCAGACCATAAAGATCCAGGCCACGGAGATTCAGGCTATAGAGAACGGCAGCACTGTCACAGACAGCCACTATCAGGCGTACTGTGCCTCACCGTTGCCAAGTGACCAGTCTTCCGCACCGACTTCAACCAGACTGATCACAACATCCTCGGTTCGAACACCCGGTTTCGCATTCAAACGCTCTGCAATCCTTGCATAAAGCGCTTTCTTGACATCGACGGTGCGCCCCTTGTTCAGGGTAATCTGGATAAACACCACGTCATCTGATCGACTGATACCAGCATAATCTCCACTGTGGTTGTAGTTACCCTCGTCCAATTCAACAATCGTAGCAAAGCGATCGTTTTCCGGGCTACCAATGGTATCCCGCATCGCCAAATAAATTTCTTCCATTAAATCACGACGAAACTCAAGTGATTTCCCCTTGCGAAGACTAATCTGAGTAAATGGCATAACTACATTCCTCTAAAACCGGGGTAAAACCGGGGGACAGTATACTCAATTAAGAGATTGCTGAACCCGATTGACATCAATCAATATACTGTCCTCGGGTTTTTCGGCCCCCCGGTTTTTAATAGGTATACTGTCCCCCGGTTTTACCCCGGTTCTCTACAAATTACAGATACTTGTGGAATACAATTTTATCGTCTCCGACACCATAGTACTCGCGTATCCGCGCTTCTTCGGTATAACCCAATCCGGAATAAAAACGGCGGGTTCTTGTAAAGGCATCTGTACCTGAAGTTTCAACCAGCAAAATACGAACACCTTCTGAGCCAAGTTTCTCTTCAATATACGACATTAGCTGTGCACCAATACCTTTCCCTTGTCGATCAGGGTGTACAGCTATTAACAGCAAGTTCCATGTACCATCGGCCATCGGCTCTGGTGCACAGTAGGCAATTGCTGCTGGAGAACCGTCGTCAACAGTGAGCCAAAACTCACTCTGGTCGGGGTCATCCGAGCCGACACAAAACATATCATCCAACAACTCGGATGGAAACAAGCCCACGCCATCGATAATTCCCTTGGCAGCTGCTAAATCACCAATGATAGAAAATCTGATACTTGATTTATTCAATGTTTATTTACTCGAAATTTAGACAAAAGAATGCTGATGGTCTGAATTAGGAAATTCAGACTCAACCGCTGTTCGGTGTGTTCCCTCGCGGAAACCCGTCAGCAGGCAGTGCAAAACCTCAACATGAAAACTCCGAATAATTAAGCTCTGGGGTCCCAGCGCTTGCTTCTATTGTAACAAGGTCAATTGTGTGAAACGAAATAGGTCAAAACAGGCCTATCTATAACCGAAGGAGGAATCATGATTGATAAATTTCAGCATCTTGTGAGTGAGTTATATTCCGGCGTCAATGCACTTGAATCTATGCTTCCCGGAAGGCACTTCACCCCGGATGGTCACATGTCAGGTAGTATCGGCGAGTGCCTTGTTGCTGATGCCATAGCCACCGGCAAACTATCTAACTTTGCCAACACCGTCACAGCCTGTCAGCCCAATAACGGCACATGCATTGTCACATAATGAACTGCCAGCTCACCCATTGAATTAAAGATCAGCAGAGGCTACATATCTCAGTCAATCCCCTGCTATGCTCATGGCCGCTGTTTGGAGATTCACCAAAGAGGACTGTCTACAGCAATCAGAGGATAAATCATGAAATATCTGGCCACAGCTCTGCTTTTCATATCCAGCCAAGCACTAGCCCAAATCCCCGGCCTCTCTGTCACGGGTAACACGATTAGCTGGACATTCACTGGCGGCTGGATGGAAGTCCAAAACGCATCGACTTGGCAAACAGTACCGGGCTGCAGCGGGTTTATCACTTCCTGCACAACTCCTGGCGGTACTTTCAACGTCATAGACCACGACAACAACACGCATTCATACAACGTCACCACAGGCCAGTCAGCAGCACCAGCGCCAGCCATGAGTTCTTTTGTCAGGGTTGATAAGGAATGTGTACTGCCACAGGGAGCACAACCCACATCGTTTCGATGCATGGTTTCGTGCCCTGCTGGAAAAACGGTAACGGGTGTGCTGGCTTGCAATGCAGGCTGGCGAGGTGCGTCTTATATTGGATCAGATGAAGATGTGCAATTTCATTCTGATAGCACGACGGCAAGCTGTGTGATACCGCATATCGTGGACCAGAATTATCAGACACATACGTTGCATATTGTTGTGTCGGCTGGGTGCATGTAACCGCTCGATAAACGACAACCTACCGTAATTGGGACTTTAAAAACTGGGGGACAGTATATTGATCAAGGTCAATTTGGTTCAGTAATCTCCTTAATGAGTATACTGTCCCCCGGTTTCCCTACTGTACTTGTCAACAACCGAAGCCGATCTTTTTGTCGATACCCTGGATGCCGTGTTGAGCCTTTTTCTTTTTTATTGGCGTACAAAACCCAGCGATGATTGCAACAGATTTTGCGTATACGGGTGAGACGATTTCAATTGTCGCATCTCTTCAACTGGCAGTACTTCCACGATTACGCCGTTTTGCATCACGGCAATGTGCTCGCACAAATGCCCTACCACAGCCAGATTGTGCGACACCATCAGGTAAGTCAGATTTTTTTCTTGTCGCAGATCGGTCAACAGATTCAGTATCTCGGCCTGCACGGAAACATCAAGCGCTGAGGTCGGTTCGTCCAGCAGCAGGATGGAGGGCTCAGGGGCCAGTGCACGAGCGATAGCCACACGCTGGCGCTGCCCACCAGACAGCTGATGTGGATAACGGAACCGGAACTGCGGACCCAAGCCCACATCGGTTAACAACTTTTCTACCCGATCATTGATGTTGTTGAACTTGTGCAGTGACAAGGTCTCCGACAAAACCTGATCTACCGAGTGACGGGGGTGCAGTGACGCATAGGGGTCTTGAAAGACCATTTGCAACTGTTTGTAAAAGTCTTTGCTGCGCTTCCTGCCCAGGTCGTGGCCATTGACACGCAAGCCTCCATCCCAGGTCTTGACCAGCCCCGTCAGCGCTCGCAATATGGTGGATTTTCCGGATCCGCTTTCACCCACCAATCCAAACGATGAGCCAGCAGGCAAATCAAAGCTTGCGTTTTTAACAGCATCAACCCGGTCACGGCCTTGACCAAACCAAACCGACAGCCCATCAATTTCAATTGCAAAATCTGTTGCAGGAGCTCCGGCTCCATTGGCGTACCCGGCAATTGCTTCATTCATGCCGAACCCGTTCCGGCAGAGGTCTGGTCCGAGTCCATCCACGCATCCTCGCGCTGCAACACTTGTAATCGCTCCACCGGTGAATCCAGACGAGGCAATGAATTGAGCAAACCCCGCGTGTAGGGATGAGTGGCGTTATACAGCTGATCGGCCCGGCAGGTTTCCACCACGCGTCCGCCATACATGATCAGCACACGGTCGCAGAACGCGGATACCAGGTTAAGGTCATGACTGATAAACACCAGCCCCATGCCGCGCTCTTGCACCAGGCGATCCATGATACTCAACACCTGTGTCTGTACAGACACATCCAGCGCCGAGGTAGGTTCATCGGCAATCAGAATCTTTGGGTTCGGTATCAGCATCATTGCAATCATGATTCGCTGACCCATCCCACCTGACATCTCATGCGGATAGGCCCGGTACACACGCTCACTATCGCGAATGGATACAGCTTCCAGCATATCAATCGCTTTGGCTTTGGCTTCACGTCGGCTGGCACGGGTATGCTGTGTATAGGCCTCCACAATCTGCTCACCCACACGCATGACCGGGTTTAACGAAAATTTCGGATCCTGCATCACCATCGAGATTTGCTGGCCACGGACTTTACGCATCTGACGTTCGGAAAGCGTCAGCAAATCTTTCCCTTCCAGTGTGATGCGATCAGCGGTGACTTTGCCAGGGGGCCTGATCAACCGCAACACCGCGCGGCCAGTCAGTGATTTGCCGGAACCGGATTCGCCCACAATACCCAGCCGTTCCTGCCCTAGTGAAAACGATACACCACGCACGGCATCGAACACGCCACTGCGTGTCGGGAACTGTACGTGCAAATTATCGACTTCAAGCAAACTCATGGCTGTTTAATGTTCCATCCTTCCTACAATGGGGAACCTGTTTGATGATCTTTACTTACTGTGGCTTTTCGGGTCAAGCAAATCACGCAGGCCATCGCCAAGCAGGTTAAACGCCAGGCTTACCGTAAATATGGCCAGCCCCGGCATGGTGGCCACCCACCAGTGATCCAGAATAAAGCGCCTGCCCTCGGCTATCATCGCCCCCCATTCAGGCGATGGCGGACGCGCACCCAGCCCTAAAAAACCCAGACCGGCAGCTGCCAGAATGATCCCTGCCATATCCAGCGTTATGCGCACGATTAGCGACGCAATACATAGCGGCCAGATGTGTTTGACAATAATTCGAAGCGTACCGGCTCCCTGAAGTTTTACCGCGCTGATGTAGTCAGAGCTTCGGATGGTCAGGGTTTCAGCCCGTGCAATCCGCGCATAGGGTGGCCAGGCCGTCAGCGCAATCGCCAGCACCGCGTTTTCAATGCCGGCACCCAGTGCGGCAACAAAAGCCAGTGCCAATACCAGCCTCGGAAACGCCAGGAAAATATCGGTAATTCGCATCAACACGGTATCGGTCCAGCCGCCGACATAACCAGCTACCGTTCCCATCAACAGGCCGGCTACCGGCGCAATAAGAGCAACCAGCGCAACGATATACAGTGTGATTCGTGAGCCGTAAATCATACGGCTTAACAAATCCCGGCCTAGTGAATCTGTTCCCAGCAGATGGCCCTCGGAACCAAGCGGCAGCAATCGATTCGACAGGCTTTGTGCGTAGGGGTCGTGCGGGGACAGCCAAGGTGCAAAAATCGCTATCAGTACCAGCGCGACCAGGATACACAAGCCCAGCAGTGCCAGCCGGTTGGCTTTGAATTCCAGCCAGCCGTGATACCACGCAGAGGCACGCGCCTGCCAGCGAGAGCGCGGTATGTCGGCCGTGAGCCAGCCACGCATACCACGTGATGTGCCACTGTCGTTCAGCGTTGTGTGAGCCTGGTTCATTTGGCACGCGGATCAAAAAAGGAATACAGCAAATCCGATAATACATTCAAACAGACAAACACCAGCCCGACCACAACCGTGCCACCCAACACCGCATTCATGTCAGCTGACAACAGCGCTGTTGTGATATACGAACCGATACCTGGCCAGGCAAATATAATTTCGGTCAGCACCGAGCCCTCAAGCAACCCCGCATAACTTAACGCAATTACTGTAATCAACTGAACCTTGATGTTACTGAAGGCATGTCGCCAAATCACTGCCCATTCCGATAGCCCCTTGACGCGAGCGGTGGTGACATACTCGGCGTTAAGTTGCTCAAGCATAAACGAGCGCGTCATCCGACTGATATAGGCAAGGCTGTAATACCCAAGGATGGACGCCGGCAGAATGATATGGCTGACCGCGTCCCGAAAAATTTCCCATTGCCCGTCCAGTGCTGAATCTATCAGAATCATGCCGGTCACCGGAGGCACCATATCCACATAAAAAATACCGACGCGCCCCGGCCCGCCAACCCAGCCGAGAATGCCGTAAAACACCAGCAACCCAACCAGCCCCAACCAGAAGATAGGCATTGAATATCCCACCAATGCCACCACACGGGCAACCTGGTCTATCCAGCTATCACGCTTGACCGCTGCGATCATGCCCAAGGGCACACCAACGATAATACCAATCAGCGTACCGATGGTAGCCAGTTCAAGGGTGGCCGGAAAAACACGCCTGATATCTTCGGAGACCGGCCTGCCATTGAGATAAGAGGTCCCAAAATCACCACGAACCACATCGCCCAGGTAATAGAGAAATTGCACCAGTACGGGTTTGTCCAGACCCATCTCCTGATAGGCGGCATCGTAGACTTCCTTGGTTGCACGTTCACCAACAATAGAAATAACCGGGTCAATCGGCATGACCCGGCCGATAATGAAGGTCACAAACAACAGACCCAGCATCGTAATTGCGATCGAGCCAAGCGTTTTCAGGAATTTGATCAGAAACCAACGACTGCCACTGGCAGTCGTTGCAGAGGGTGCAGGAGGCTCCGAGCGCCGATTGTTCGACACTCCATCTCCGCTTTTCGGCTCAGCCTGAGCCGATGGAGTTTCCATAGAAAGGAAGTGGCTTGTGCGCTACTTGGTTACCGGCCAATAAGAGGCTGCGGTAATAGCGCCACCGAGTACCAGGTTGGACACCGAATCGCCCATACCTGCCTGCTCAATTTGCTGGAACATGATGGCAAAGGGTGCCGTTGTCAGGAACTCGCGCTGGATCTCTTCGTACATCGCACGACGCTTTTCCACATCACCTTCGGTGACGGCGGCGGCTGTCTTCTCACCCAGTGCACCAGGCTCCCAGGCATTTCTGTAAGCCAGCAGACCCGTAGCCTTTATTTCATCGGAATTATCAGGATTGAAAGCAAAGGTACCCGCATTGGTTTGTGGATCGGGGTAGTCTGGCCCCCAGGCACCTACATACAGATCGAGCTCACGCGCACGGTAACGGGTCAATATTTGTTTACCGGTACCAACAGTTATTTTCAAGGTAATGCCAACCTGAGCCATGGCATTTTGCAGTGTCTGGGCAATTTCAATTCGCTCCTGCGCTTCGCGCACACCAGCTTCTATCTCAAACTCACCTACCCCGGCTTCTTCAAGCAGGGCTTTGGCTTTTTCGATATTAAAGCTGTAAGGCTTGTCATCAATTGCACCAAGGTATGTTTGAGGAAGGAAATTCTGGTGAACGGTGTATTGCCCTTTCAGAAAGCTGTTTTGCATACCTTCGTAGTCGATCAGGTACTTGATTGCTTCAACCACTTTGGGATTGGATAGAACCGGGTGTTTCTGATTCATCGAGATATACATCAAACGGCCGCGCAGTTCGTTGTGAACCTTGATACCTTCCTTGCCAGTGATACCGGCAACATCTTCCGGGTTAAGGTTGCGTGCAACATCAACATCGCCCTTTTCAAGTAGCAGACGCTGGGTAGCACTCTCCTGTATGTGTCGCACAATAACGCGCTTCATCGCTGGGGCACCTTTGTAAAAATCGTCATTTGCTTGCAGCGTTACCGATTCATTCGGTTTCCAACTCACAACCTTGTAAGCACCTGATCCGGCAGAATTGGTTTTCAGCCACTCGTTGCCCAGATCACCGTCAACTTCATTCGCCATCACAGTCTTCATATCGACGATGCTGCCGATAGTTGCGGTCAGGCAGTTCAGTACAAAGGAGGTTGCGTATTTTTTGTCAGTGGTTATGGATACAGTATTGCCGTCCGCCTTGATCGTGTCAGCAATGTTGTCTTTGGTAAAGCCGAACTGGGTCAGGATAAAGGAAGGAGTTTTTTCGAGCATGATAACCCGGCGCAATGAAAACTCTACGTCCTGTGCAGTGACGGGGTTGCCGGAATGGAAGTTGACACCATCACGCATGGTGAAAGTGATGGTCATCCCGTCTTCAGACACTTCCCAGCTCTCGGCCAGATCCGGCTCATAACCAGCATTCAAATCACCCGGGTTGAAGTTAACCAGTTTTCCGTAAACATTGCGTATCACATCACTGCCGGCAAACTCGAACGATTGGGCCGGATCAAGTGTGGTGATATCGTCGATGCGGTTTGCGATGACCAGCATATTGTCCGGAGTGGCTGCCTGCGTTTGTTGCGCAGGTATAACCAGCAAAACCGGAGCAATTACCACAGACGCAACTGCGGCCACGGTAATATTGCGCAAGGCGGCACGCCGGGAGGCGTTGGGCAGTAATTTGCGGAAATAGAGAAATGAACTTCGTTTCATAGGGCAATACTCCATGTATATTAGGTGACTGAATGAACCTTCGACCTACAGCTTACACCGATTTTTTGTTTGTTGTTTTAAATATGGACTCCTGCTTACCCGTCGTATCGATGAGCACGGATACAAGCACAAATTTGGCTCTGAATTAGTGAAAATGCACGATTTCGGGTCATTTGTTCCCGCTTTACAAACTTATTTGAATAGAAGATCGACCGGTCGGCAGATTACCGTTATCGTACCAACTGACTAGCCTCCCCAGGTTTTCTCCAAAACCCGCAACCAGTTGCCGTGGCACAGCTTTGCCATCAGGTCATCACCATAGCCATGCAAACGCATCGCTTCTCGCAAGGCGCAAAGACCGGCCACGTCCCCTATCGCGTCTGGCACTACAGTGCCATCAAAATCTGACCCGAAACCCACACGTTCTTCGCCAAGAATGGCGATAAGGTGATCGAGATGTTTCATCATGACACCCAGTTCCACTTCGGGTAGTTTTCGACCATCTTCACGCAAAAATGCCGCTGCAAAGTTCAACCCCACCATGCCATCACTCTCGGCAATGGCAGCGAGTTGCCGGTCTGTCAGATTGCGCGCATGCTGACACAGGGCATGCACATTGGAATGAGTAGCCACCAGAGGTTGCGTGGAATGTTTGGCCACATCCCAGAATCCCGCTTCATTGATATGCGAGAGATCTACTAGCACCCGTTTTTCATTACAACGCCTGACCAGCTTTACACCTAGCGGCGTCAGACCGTCACCAGTATCAGGAGATGAGGGAAAACGAAACGGAACGCCTTCGGCAAATACGGTATGTCGGCTCCACACCGGACCCAGCGAGCGCAAGCCTGCACGATAAAGAATTTCAAGCGAATGCAAATCGTCATCGATACCCTCACAGCCTTCCATATGCAGAACCGCAGCGATCATCCCGCTTTCCATACAGTCCCGAATACCCGCAGCCGTGGTACATATTTTCAACGCACCAAGCGCTTCGAGCCGCGCCAGGATGGCAGCTTGAGCGATTACCACTGGCAGAGCCGTGGCGCAGTCGATTGGCGCAGGAAGAGGCACATCGTAGCTTGGTTGTTGCATCATTCTCAGCCGCTCAGCACCGTCATTTGGTGATGGCACATAGACGGCGAAAAAGCCACCGGCAAATCCACCGGTGATTGATTTTTCAACATCGATGTGTGTGGTGCGGCCAGTAACAAAAGACTCGGCCTCAGCCAGCCCCCCTTCGTTAAAGAGCCTTGATAACACGTCGTTGTGTCCATCAAATATCAGTGGCTGTCCAGAATCGGGCATTGTATTTTCCTTTTGGTAGTACCGCTGGGTGTCGATGATTCAGTAAAAACCTCAGGGGGCAGATCTCAGGGATCAGATCAATGTATATACATCGACATTTACGATTTTTACCTGTAGAAATAGACTTTAACTCTTTTTTGAACGTGCAGTAGCATAAGTCACCACAGCACTCATGGCCGCGACAAATAATCATCAAAGACTTTTCGCTAATCATTTTTTGGGGTTTAAGCGGAGAGTGACTTGACGTTAGACAGCGCCAGGATTGTCGGATTAAAGCTC
>CALFCE010000043.1 GCA_937951215.1 uncultured Granulosicoccaceae bacterium | reverse complement strand
GTCCCCGGATTTGGTAACGGAGCTTGAGGATGGAATGGGGCAAAAAGCTTGCCAGTTCCCGTGCAGGGCTACAAGACCTGCGCAAGCTGATGTATTCCCCACTACAATTGCAGTGTGTTTGAGAAAAGATCATTTTTCGGGATCGGCATGCAGTTGATTTTAGTGGGTATTGGAGGTTTTTTAGGCGCGATTGCAAGGTATGGGATCGGTCGCTTGATGGCTCCTCAATTATCTGCCACCACTGCGTCCACGATACCGGCATGGCCCTGGGCCACTTTGATGGTCAATGCAAGTGGCTCGTTTCTGATCGGTCTGGCTGTGGTCTTGCCTTGGTTCTCCGCTTCGGATGGAGCGTCGCGCTTGCTTTTTATCACGGGGTTTCTTGGTGCCTATACGACCTTTTCGACCTTTTCACTGGAAACCCTGATGCTGTTTGAGTCCGGATTTGCAGGGCGTGCTTTGCTCAATGTGGGGCTGAATCTACTGCTCTGTCTGCTATTTGTCTGGTTGGGTAACAGTGTCGGGCGTTTGCTCATCCATTGATACAGGGTCAACGCGGTCTTTTTACCAGGACCCGTTTGCTTAACACAAGGCGGGGTTGGTGAATCTGCCATCGTCCAGTCCCCGTTTCGAACCAGACTCGATGGGCCGCGCTGCTTGCGTTGTGGGCTCGGGTAATCGGGCTTCTGCTGATATAATCGTGGCAGGCTTGGCTACTGCCAACTGCCCGGATCCAAACCTAACGGAATCTTACCAATGCTGGACCCAAAACTGGTGCGCAACGAACTAGCCACCGTCGCCGAAAACCTCGCCATCAGAGGCTATTCTGTAGATCAGAACGCGCTGCAAGCGCTGGAAGCAAAGCGTAAATCGGTGCAGGCCCGCGCTGAAGAATTACAAAGTGAGCGCAATTCACGTTCCAAGGAAATCGGCAAGGCCAAGGCCTCGGGCGAGGATATTCAGCCGTTGCTGGATAAGGTCTCCGATCTCGGGGAGAGTCTGACGAGTGCCGAGAAAGAGCTGGCTGACGTACAGCAACAGCTCATGGCGGTGCAACTTGAAATGCCCAATATGGTCGATGCCAGTGTACCGGCTGGTGCAGATGAAGCAGACAACAAGCTGATTCGAACCCATGGAGAGCCCACCCGGTTTGATTTTGAAGTCAAAGATCACGTCGATCTAGGCTCAAATGGCGACTTGATGGATTTCGAAACCGGGGTCAAGATCGCCGGTTCGAGATTCGTTGTCATGCGCGGTGAGATTGCCAGATTGCACAGGGCACTGGTGCAGTTCATGCTCGACACCCATATTAACGAGCACGGCTACACCGAAATCAATGTCCCTCATCTGGTCAGTGCCGAGACGATGCGAGGTACCGGACAGCTTCCCAAATTCGCAGAAGATTCGTTCTATACCGGGGACGATATGGGTTTGTATTTGATCCCCACATCAGAAGTTCCGGTTACCAATACGGTTCGTGGCGATATGATCGATCCGTCTGCGTTGCCACTAAAATATACCTGTCATTCAGTCTGCTTTCGTTCCGAAGCCGGCTCCTATGGGCGAGATACGCGTGGGCTGATCCGTCAGCATCAGTTCGAAAAAGTGGAAATGGTGCAGATTGTCGAACCATCGAAATCGTGGGATGCCCTTGAAGAAATGACGTCCAGCGCAGAAGCGATTTTGCAAAAACTCGGCTTACCGTATCAGGTTGTTTTGTTGTGCGGCGGGGACATCGGTTTCGGAGCAGCCAAAACATACGATCTTGAGGTCTGGCTGCCAGGGCAGCAAGCCTATCGTGAAATTTCCTCCTGCAGTAACTGTACGGATTTTCAGGCGCGTCGTATGCAGTCACGTTATAAAAATCCTGCAACTGGCAAAACCGAGCTGGTACACACTCTGAACGGATCAGGTTTGGCAGTGGGTCGCACCCTGGTAGCGGTGTTGGAAAACTACCAGCAGGCGGACGGTAGCGTTAAGATCCCCGAGGCACTGGTACCGTACATGGCTGGCAAGACGACTATCCTCGCTGGAGCTGTTACATGAGCGCAAAAGAGATCGCCGCGTTCTCTGTCCCCGAGCTGTCGACATTACCCGATGATGTACGTGAACGCATCGAGCAGGTTCAGGAGAAAGCCGGTTTTGTGCCTACTGTGTTTCTGCTACTGGCGCGCCGACCGGCCGAATTCAGAGCCTTTTTCGATTACCACGATGCGTTGATGCTGCGCGAAAACGAGCAGCTGAGTAAAGCCGAGCGCGAGATGATCGTGGTGGTCACCAGTGCCGCCAATGACTGTCACTACTGTGTTATCGCACACGGTGCCATTCTCAGGATTTATGCAAAAGACCCACTGATTGCTGATCAATTAGCGATCAACTATCGCAAAGCAGAGATCAGCGAGCGACAGAGGTGCATGCTGGATTTCGCCGTCAAGGTTGCCGTTGATTCGCAATCGGTCGAACAGCAGGACAGGGATGTGTTAAAGGCGGCCGGATTCAGTGATGAAAGTATTTGGGACATCGCAAATATTGCCGCCTTTTTTGCGCTATCCAATCGAATGGCAAGTGTCGCTGACCTGGTTCCGAACGCAGAGTTTTACGGGATGGGGCGATAACTTGGATTCAGAGCCTACAGACCAGCTTGATGAGCACAGCCGAAGTCGCTCTCCACAAAGATCCCCGTCTCTTCGAACCCTGGCAATGCCTGCAGATACCAATCCGAATGGCGACATCTTTGGTGGTTGGATCATCTCGCAGATGGATTTGGCTGGCAGCACCTATGCCTTCCATATTGCAGCAGGGCGGGTTGCCACAGTAGCGATAACCAGCATGCATTTCCTGAAGCCGGTTTATATTGGAGATGAGGTGAGTTGCTATTGTGAGACTGACTCGGTAGGCAACACATCCATCAGCATTCGCATTGAAACCTGGGTGCGCCGGCGTACCATGGAAGGCGAAGAGAAGGTAACTGAAGGGCTGTTTACCTTTGTCGCCATAGATGACAAGGGTAAGCCCCGTCCAGTCGTGCAGACAAGCTGATGCATTGTGAATCACGTTGCTACCAGCTTGTATTGAAACTGCTCTTCTGTTGCAGGCTTCGGAGTCTCTGTCAGTTTTACTGGAAAATTTTTCTGGGTAATAGGTAAATGACCACGTCAACCCCATCAGATAACACATCTGTCAGAGCCGCAAGTCCACTTTGGATGCCATCACAGCAGCGGTTGGATAACTCCAATCTCATGGCGTTCTGTGATGCGATGAATCAGCAACACGGGTTGGCGCTGAGTGGCTATCCATCGCTATATCAATGGTCCATCGACGAACCCGGCAACTTCTGGTGTGGTGTCTGGGACTTTTGCTCGTTGACCGCTGAAACACGTGGAGACCGTGTTCTTGAAAATCCGGCAAAAATGCCAGGTGCACAGTGGTTTCCGGATGCCAGGTTGAATTTTGCCGAAAACCTGCTGCGTCGTCGCGATAGGAAATGCGCATTGGTATTTCGTGGTGAAGATCAGGTACAGCGCAAGATGCAGTTTGATCAGCTCTACAGTGAGGTGACCAAGACCGCTAATGCGCTGCGAACACTCGGCGTGGGTGTTGGGGATAGAGTGGCCGGCTATCTCCCCAATATGCCGGAAGCCATCATCGCGATGTTGGCCACCAGCAGTATTGGCGCTGTCTGGTCTTCTTGCTCCCCGGACTTCGGGGTTAAAGGTGTGCTGGATCGATTCGGACAAATAGAACCGAAAGTTCTGTTTACCGCAGATGGTTATTTTTATAACGGCAAACAGCACGATTGTCTGGCAACGGTGGCCGAAATTTCAGCAAGCTTGCCCAGCCTGAGCAAAGTCGTCGTCGTACCGTATGTGTCGGATGTCACCGGTGACCAGCTTGAGACATTGATTGCGCAGGCAGCTGCTGGAGTTGCTGCCGGTGCTGTGAACGAACCTGGCAATGCGGCACCTGATTTTGCCGGATTGGCGACAACATACCGCGTGTTTACCGAGGGGCAGCCTGATACCAACCTGGAATTTGTTCAGCTCCCTTTCGATCACCCCCTCTACATAATGTTCTCATCGGGCACCACCGGCGTTCCCAAATGTATCGTTCACGGTGCGGGCGGCACCTTGTTGCAACACCTGAAAGAACACGTGCTGCACGTCGATTTGAAAGCCACCGACAATCTGTTTTTCTTTACCACCTGTGGGTGGATGATGTGGAATTGGCTGGTCAGTGCATTGGCGGTTGAAGCCACTATCCTGCTCTTTGACGGCTCCCCGTTTTACCCTGACGGCAACACACTGTTTGATTTTGCCAGTGAAGAACAGATGTCAATTCTCGGTACCTCGGCGAAATTTATCGATGCCGCCAACAAAGCTGGGGTGAAGCCCGCGGCAACCCATAATCTTGGCGCACTGCACAGCATTCTTTCTACCGGCTCACCTCTGGCACCCGAGAGCTTTGATTATGTCTATCGCGATATCAAACAAGATCTCTGTCTGTCTTCCATTTCAGGGGGTACTGATATTGTTTCCTGTTTTGCCCTTGGTAGCCCGACATTGCCAGTGTATCGCGGTGAGCTGCAGTGTCTGGGCTTGGGAATGCGTGTGCAATCTTTCAATGACAACGCTGAAGCTGTGATTGCTGAAAAAGGTGAGCTGGTTTGTACCGCACCATTTCCGTGTATGCCAACCGGATTCTGGAATGACGACGACGGCCAAAAATATCATGATGCGTATTTTGATCGCTTTGACAATATCTGGTGCCACGGTGATTATGTCGAGCTGACAGATCGTGAGGTCCCCTCTGACCAAGACATTGCCCCCGGTAGTGATTCGAACGATATTGCGCCTGCTACTCGATACTATGGCCTTATTATTTACGGTCGATCTGATGCGGTGCTTAACCCGGGAGGGGTACGCATTGGCACCGCTGAAATATATCGTCAGGTTGAACAATTTGATGAGGTGCTGGAAGCGCTGGTGGTAGGCCAGC
>CALFCE010000042.1 GCA_937951215.1 uncultured Granulosicoccaceae bacterium | reverse complement strand
TTCTTGCTTTTCACCAACCTCGGCAGCAATTGAACCTTCGAGTTTCTTGAGCTTTTCTCTTAACTCTGACGCTGCATGCAATTTTTCACTGAATAATGGCTGTTCCAGAACACGATTAATCGTTGTAACGGTACGGCGATGATCAATCACTTTTTCGGGCTTGACTGATTTGGTTTTGGCGGGAGCATCACTACCAGAACCCGGTTCCGGTACGGGCTTTTGAACGGATGTCTCGATTGCAAGCCCGGGGTCTGGCTGGTTTTGCGACTGGCCCGTGGACTGCAACGGGGACTGCACTGGGGACTGCCCAGGGGTCTGACCTGACGCTTCAGATGATGCCTGCGTAACTGTCTCAGCTGTTTCCTGGGTCGTTGCCTGAGTCGCTTCCTGAGTTGTTGCCTGGGTCGTTACCTGAGTCGTTACTTGAGTCGCTGTCTGGTCCGTTATCGTGACCTCAGCCTTGCTTGGGGTTTGGACGGCGTCTGCTCCGGGCCCGGTATCCGGCTCACGGCTAGCCAGCGTTGTTTTCAGAAGCTGGCCAACACAATCCAATTGAATTGAAACTTCCTTTTTCAGCTGCTTGAAGCCAGAGACCAGTGGGCCGACCTGCTCGTCCTCGGAAGCATCAATTCCAGCTGCGGTGAAAGACGTCCAGAGCGTATCTATCTCTTTCAATCGAACCTTGTGCTTTGACGCTGATTTCAGGAGCTCATCCAGTGGCTGCGATCCGAGCGTACTGGAAAGTTCCGTTAACTGCTGCAGCGCATCATGCCCCTTCTGTGCCTGCTGTTGGCTTTTTTCACGTGCAATAACTCGTGACTTCGCAGTACTTGCATGTGCGGAGAACTGCTCCTGCAAGGATAAATCCGGTGCTGGATCTAACGCACTCCATTTGGATTCGAGTGCAGTTAACTGTGCGGGATACTGGGGTGACCAAACAGCATCCGCATGTTTACGTACTGAAGAGAGCAGATGTTCAATTGATGCTGCATGAAGTTTTCGCTGTTCGGCTTCGGCCCGGAATTCGGTGAGCCTTGCCTGCATTTTCCTCGCAACGACCTTGTCCCTATTTTTAACTTTGCTGACACATTGTTCCAATAGCTCAGGATCACGGATATGCTGCTCGGCAACCTCACGCGCATCGTGAAACCTTGAACCAATGACGACCTCAGCAAAATTCTCCTCGGAGGACAGAGTTTCCAATGCCTGCCCACGAACTGCAGGATCATTGCATTCACATGCCACGATCACACGAAATCGGTTGCTACTACTGTCAACAGACCCAAGCAAAGAGTCGTCAATAGTTGAATCCTGCAATAGCTGTTTGAGCCGACTTGTCGCTGCCTCGGAATAGGCCGTCGTCGATGGTGCCTGCCCTTTATCGGCTGCCTGAATCAACTGATCCAGGACCTTGGCTGATCGCAGTTTTGAGATCGCGCTCACCCTGACATCCGGATCGGGGTCGCTCCCGGCCATTTTCTCAATCGACGACTGATTGGCCGGGTTATCTTCATCGAGCCGGTCCAACGCTTCTCGTCGTTGAACAGGATCTTTAGATTGTAAATCGGGTTTGATAAATCCTTTAAGCATACCTGCCTCTGACCGGAGTGCCCGGTCGTCTTATAGGCCCTGACGGGGTTTGAGCCGAGAACCACTCACAGTGTAACTGAACGACTCCAAAGGCTCCGGGATTTCGTGAATTGAGTCACAACAGCCACGCGTATTGCTCGGTGTGAGCAGGACCGGGTAATCAACAGATTCGACCATCTCTCATGCAAGCAGATTCGAAGCCAGTATTACTCGTTGGCTGCCGATATCAGCTAGGTGACGAGCATCCATAACCGGCAGTAAAAGAGAACTGGAATAATCGATGTTTAAAAAGCAACTTGCTAGCGTGGCTCATCAACCAGAACAGACAGATCTGCAGATGGCAGCAGATCAACTCGGCAACATTTTGCTGGGAAAGGAGCTTAAAGTCCAGCTGTCCCTTGCATGCATGGTAGCCGGTGGGCATCTTCTGATCGAGGACGTACCCGGTGTTGGCAAAACGACTCTGGCGCAAGCACTTGGTATAACAATGGGGCTGCCGTGGAACCGGCTTCAGTTTACCAGCGATTTATTGCCAGCAGATGTTATCGGTGTGTCGATTTTCGACTCAAACAAAAGTGAGTTCGAATTCAAACCCGGGCCTGTTTTTACATCGATCCTGCTTGCAGATGAAATCAATCGCGCTCCTCCAAAAGCACAGAGTGCTCTGCTTGAAGCGATGGAAGAAAACCAGGTTTCGATTGATGGTAAAACCATGAAATTGCCTGAGCATTTTTTTGTTATCGCGACCCAGAACCCCGCCGATAATATGGGCGCCTACCCATTGCCGGAGTCACAACTGGATCGTTTTCTGGTTGCGATAGATCTTGGATACCCCGATGCAAAAACCGAACGTGATCTGTTGCGTAACGGTGGCATGCGTCACCAGATACAGGATCTCAAGGCCATCGTCGATGGCTCAATGTTGAGCCATTGGCAGCAATCAGCCAAAAAAATTACCTTGTCGGACAACATTCTGGATTATCTGCAGTCGCTGATAGCCGAATCCAGGAACCCGCAACGACTGACAGGCGGACTACGCGGATTGAGTCCCAGAGCCGGATTGAATTTACTCGAGATGGCAAAAGCATGGGCTCTTTTGCAAGATCGCAGCATGTTGCTGCCTGAGGATATTCAAGCGGTCTTTCCCAGCGTTGCGGGGCATCGCATCGCGGGTGATGTGAAACGTGGACACAAAATAGCCAAAGCTCTGCTGGACGATGTCGCAGTAAATCGCTCCTGAGCCAAACCTCACCGACGCACCCCGATACCATGCCAACTGATGCCCTGCAGAATGTTGATACTACTCGAAAAAGCACATTTGCAAATCGAGAGAGCACAATCAGGAGTTATATCAATACTGATAGTGTACCCGAGTCAATTAACAATGGACCAGCCCAGGCTAGTGTCGGAGAAATCAAACAACGCTTTTTTCGACACAAGGCAAAAGACCAGACACCGTTAACCTTCACTCACGAACGAGTCTATGTCTTACCCACCTCCAGAGGGTGGATGTTTTTATTCAGTTTGCTGATCATGCTAATTACATCGGTGAACTATGCGCTAAGTCTTGGATACGCCCTCAGCTTTTTTCTGACAGGTCTGTTCAGTGCTACCTTATTGGCCACCTACCGAAACGTGGCTGGCATTACAGTCGAAAAATGCGAGAGTCAACGAGGCAGAGTTGGCGATACGACACCGTTTGACATATCGGTAACTAACCAGCGAAAACTGTCCTGTTACGGCCTGGAAATCAGCACTGATAACGGAGTGGCAACCACTGCGTCAATAGCGCCAGCAGAAAGCAAACCCCTGACGCTTGCAATTGAAGCCGACAAGCGGGGGTGGCAACCACTGGGGCGATTGACTTTGCGCAGTGAATATCCACTGGGTCTGGTCGTCACCTGGGGATACATGCACTTTGATAACCAGGCATTGGTGTGGCCAGCTTGCGAGTCGCCTGTGCCTGACCTGGCAGAGGGTTCGGCAGCTCCGGCAAATGAGGAGGGTTCCAATGCGACCTCCAAACGCGCCAATGAAGGTGAATTTGCCTCATTGCGCTCTTACCAGCCAGGTGATCGACCATCATCCATTGCATGGAAATCTGCAGCTCGCGGATTGGGCCTGCAAACCCGGGAATTTGATTCGACAAAATCAAGCCATGACGTTCGATTGAGCTGGCAAGACAGCGCTGGTGCCGGAGATACCGAAAGACGTATCAGTAGACTGGCAAGCTGGTGCGAGCAGTGCGAAAGGAAGCAGATTAACTACTCACTTTCGCTACCTGACGGAATTACACCCGCAGGCCGTGGCTCAGACCACTTTGAGATTTGCATGAAACGCCTGGCTCTTTTCGGCAGCTGAGATGTCAGTCTTCTCCATAACCCGCAGCCGAAGCCGAACTATCAACCGGACAGACATCCAGTGGTTGACGGTGCTGATGTTGCTGGCCCAACTTCCCCATGCATTGTATCTGCCTTGGTGGATCGGCATTTGTGGCCTTGCCATTGTCGGTAGCTATTTCCTGGCCTGGCATGCCAGTGACGATCGCTGGCTTGTACTGATCAAAAAAACACATGTGTTCAGCTTAGTGGCCCTGCTGGCCGCCGTTGCAGTTCGTTTGCACTATGGGTATTTTCTGGGTCGTGATCCTTGTGTCGCTTTTCTGTTTTTGCTGACCGCCTGCAAATTCGCAGAATCGCGCAACCATAAAGACGCAAGCCTGTTGATCTGTTTGTGCGGCTTCCTGTTACTGACACAGTATTTCTACTCACAAAATATACTGGCAGGCCTGTTTTCACTGCCAGCTGTGATTGCAATAGGCGGTTGCCTGTATACGCTCGGCAATCATCAATCATCGGTACCTGTTGGTAGCAAACTCAAGCTGGTCACAAAGCTTCTGCTGCAGGGTATTCCAGTTGCTGCATTGCTGTTTTTTCTGTTTCCACGACTGCCCGGCCCGCTTTGGAGCCTACCCGACGATGCAAGAGCACAGACCGGCTTGTCCAACACCATGACACCCGGTTCGATCAGCGATCTTTCAAAATCAGATGAAGTTGCGTTTCGCGTTGAGTTCGATGGCAATATTCCAAATCATCAGGATCTCTACTGGCGAGGGCCGGTACTCACCCGTTTCGACGGGCGCGAATGGTCGATGCAACACCGACTCAGAGCAATCAAGCTACCACCTGCGCCAGAGTCTTCAATCAGCTACACCGTCACTCTGCAACCTAACTATCAACGCTGGCTTTTCGCTCTGGATATGCCAACCAGTTTGCCACGGCAGATAACGGCAAACACCGGATCCGGGCTTCAACAGAGTTCGGTCGATGAGCCCGGTCAAGGCCAACCCCTGGCGAGGTTGACCAATGACAGACAATTATTGAGCAATAAACCCGTCAGCTCGATAATCCGCTACCGACAGCAATCGACTCCCAGCGGCCACTTTGCCGACTACGATGCTTCATCAGTCGCCAATACCCAGATTGCCGGACAAAATGCCAAGGCAGATGCTTTCGCGCGCAAAACCCGCAGCAACTCTGCAAGCGATGCTGCCTATGTCGAGAAAGTTCTGCAATGGTTTCGAGAAGAACCATTTCACTACACATTACAACCTCCCTTGTTGGGGCATAGTCCGATCGACGAATTCCTGTTTGAGAGCAGGCGTGGGTTCTGCGAACACTATGCCTCCGCTTTTACCTACTTGATGCGGGCAGCCGGCGTGCCTGCCAGGGTCGTCACTGGATATCAGGGTGGTCAAATGAACGAGGACTACATGATCGTTCGCCAGTCTGACGCCCATGCCTGGTCTGAAGTCTGGATTAACGGCAGCTGGAACAGGGTCGATCCGACAGCCGCGGTAGCTCCCTCCCGAGTACAGAGCGGTTTGGCCGACAGTCTGTCAAGCAACGAACCCATACCCTCTCTGGCACGCAAGAGTGCAGGTTGGCTGCGACAGATGCAGTTGCAGTGGGATTCACTAAATCATGATTGGCACCGTTTGGTGGTCGATTTTAACAACGAGTCGCAATTGGCTATCTGGCAAAAGCTGGGGTTTTCAACCCCCAAGCCATGGCAGGTGGTCGTCATCGTTCTACTTTTTACCGGCATCTGGTGCTTGCTGATTCTAAGAATCAAACTGTCTCTACCGCGAAGAAAGGAAGCATCGCAGAAACTCTGGCATAACTACTGTCGACGCCTTGCTCGTGCTGGTCTGCCCATAGGTAAAACCGAAGGCCCTGCTGATTACCAGCAAAGAGTCATGGCGAGATGGCCAGAGCATCAACCGGTGTTGGGTCCTCTGACATCCAATTTAATCCAATTGCGCTATGGCAACCCTGATGACAGGCAACGCCAACAACTGATAGCGCTGAGTCAAAAAGCTCTCAATGAGCTCTCCCGCTCAAAACTAAGCTAGACCTGCCTCGCTGGACCACAAGTGACACGATAAATACCGGATGTCCCTGCACGGAATTTATCGGTATAATCGCCACGTGTTCTATTCTGCCTCCCCGCTCAATCGCCTTGACCATTTGCGTGCCGATAACAGCGCTATCGACGCCTTGTGGAATTCCGCCTCTACCCGAGTTGTACCGGTCTGGCGCAATCAGATGCTGGTCGAGTACGTTGATGCCAGCCCCAGAGCCGTTACCATCGACACACCAGCAACATTGCCATCCGGCACACACAAAACCTTGCTGGGTACAACCGGTGGCATTGGTGGAGACCAAAGCGGGGATTCCCCCGAAACAGCGTGGTTTTCGGTCGAATACTCGACGCTTGAACAAGACCAGATCTCGGGTCTGCCAGAGCAGGCCGAATTTGTAGATCTTCGTGTTGCCGGTCCGGGCCTGCCTGCCGATGAAGCAGCAATACTGGCTTATGCCCGAGCGCTATCCTTCTGGCAGAACACTTCAAATTTTTGCTCAAATTGCGGGCAGCCCAATAACCTGATTAACGCGGGCCATGTGCAGCGATGCAGCAACGAGGGCTGTAACAAGGATGAATTTCCGCGCACCGACCCGGCAGTCATTATGCTGGTCACAAACAACGACCCAAAAGATCCGAAATGCCTGCTCGGCAGAAGCATTGCGTGGCCTCAAGGTGTTTATTCCACTCTTGCGGGTTTTGTCGAACCGGGGGAGACGCTGGAAGGAGCAGTCATCCGCGAGGTAAAAGAAGAATCCAATATCGATGTCACCGAAGTCGAGTATGTCGCATCACAACCCTGGCCCTTTCCCCGCTCTATCATGCTGGGATTTCGGGCGACAGCCCACAGCTTCGAACTTGAGATAGATCCGGCAGAACTGGACGATGCTCAGTGGTTCACTCGAGACGAACTATTGAAGTTTGGTGTCTGGGGCGAAGACAGTGATAATTTGAAACTACCCAGACCAGATTCGATTGCACGTTTTTTAATCGACTCCTGGATAAAGGATACTAGCCCATGATTCAGCGTAATTCAGAATACGATGACCGGCCACTCGCCAAAATCAAGCGATACTGGAAGCTATTGCTACCTGTCACCTGGACATTGTTGGCAGGTGCTTGCGCATTACCAAAAGAGGCAGGATATCCACCGCCGACCCTGAACGACCCGTCAACGGCCGCTACCGTCTATTACAAAGCCTCGCATAACCCTACTGAAACACAATTCGCCTACCTTTTAATGGTTGACGGACAGACTGTTCAGGAATTACGCGAAAGTGATGATGGCAGTTTTAAGGTCGATGCAGGCAGTCACGATTTTAAAATCACCTGCCATGTCGTGCCCAATGAAAAAGAATTCGGTCTAACTCCACCCCGATTCTCTGTTGTCGACGGTACGAGTGAAATTTCTGCCGATCTGGCAGCTGGTGACGAGATGTGCCTGAAAGTCAGTAAAACACTACTCAGCTGTGCACAACTCACAGATGCTCCGATGTCTACCTGCAAATAACAGCGGTTTAACTGTGGTACTGCCAGAACAAAACTTGTAGCTCACAGACTTGTAGCTCTCAGACTGGCAGATCAGAGAAATGGGTTACACCGACATTGCTTACTGGCCTGCACCGCCAAGCCACTCTGTGAACTCATCCGGTAAAGGAGTCAGTGGCCCTGTTGTAGGCCATTCATTCTCCTTTGCCATTCTGGCAATGGCTTCGATTCGCGATGCATCCTGAGGATGGGTGCTCGAAAAACCGGCGGTCCAGGATTCGCCCTCGCGTTCCTTTTCAATCTGCAGTACCTTGAAGAGCTCATCTGCACCCGCAATGTGTCCGTAGGTTTTTTGTATTGCAACCAACGCAGCCCTGTCAGCCGCTGACTCCATTTCACGACTGAAGCTCAATTGCGTAATGGTGCCAGTTGTCGTCAGTACCTTGGCGACAGCCCCACCCCCGGCCGTACCGGTCAAGGCGGCAACCGCCAACATGCTCGACATACCACCGCCAAGGCCAGCAATAGGATCACGATGAATAACATGGGCAAGTTCATGGGCTACAACCATGGCCAAAGCGTTTTCATGAGGCATGCTTTTCAACAACCCTCGATAAAACACCACATTGCCACCTAGCGTTGCATAGGCATTAAACTCGTTTTCACTATCATAGTGCACCTGCATTTCCATCTCTTCGGGTATTTGCAGATTTTCTCCGACCCGTTCCGACAGCTCATACAAATACGCTTGCAGACCGGGGGGTGTACCAGGATCACTGAAGGAATGATCGACCCGGTCCATCAACGCAGTCTCAACTTCGAAAGGTACGGTTCTGGCAATTTTCGCACCGAGCAGATTTAAAACAATGACCAGAACAACGATAAAGACTACCGCTGCCGCCAGCAATTTCAATAAGTGTAAAACCGGATTGTGCCGGGTTACGTTAACGCCTTCTGGCGCTTGCCTGTTTTCATATTGAATGGACACTCAATCAACCCTCGCCAGCGGCGGACGGGGTCGGAGCAAACACCGGCTTCATCGCAGTACCGTAGGCCAGCACTTCGACTGATGCCAATTTGGAGTTGCCAACCGATGTAGTTTCATATTTGACATTGAACACCATTTCGGCACCGGCCTTTTGCGCCTGCTCTTTCATCCGAAGAGTGGCCTCACGTCGCGCACGATCGAGCAACCCCTCATAAGACACGACAGAACCACCAAAGAAATTCACCAGACCGGCCAGAAACGATTTGAAATAGTCGGAACCGATCACCACACTGCCGACAACCAATTGCTGATCGTAGGGCTTATCCTCCGGGGGGTAGCGGCTGGCAATTGCCGGTAACGAATTCATGACCTTTTCTCGCGCGATAATCGATCGGTAGTGACGTCTTTCGGCGAGCAAACCAAAACAGTAGCCCAGGACAAGCAAGACAAGAAAAAGAATTATTTCCATTAGTTATCTGCTAGCTGAACTGCCGTTCCATAAACATAAATTTCAGCGGCGCCGGCTGTAATACTTGAGGTAGAGAAACGCACATTTAAAATAGCATTGGCGCCAATCCCGCTTGCCTGTTCAATCATGCGATCCAGCGCTTCCACCCTGGACTCCTGCAGCAGTTCAGTGTAACCCGCCAACTCACCGCCAAAAAGATTTTTAAGGCTGGCCATGATATCGCGACCAACATGCTTACTACGGACTGAGCTCCCTTGAACCAGACCAATATGCTTCAATACTTTCTGATCGGGAAGAAATTCCAGATTAGATACCAACATGACTTTCTCTCATCTAAATTATCGAAAGGTAGCAAACAGACCTCGCTGGCCCGTTTACCGCACCGAACCTTGTAACAACTTCGCCTTGCATTGTCCTGACTATAGCCCTGACGCTGGTTTAATACCCTGGTTCAATACCCTGTATCAATATCAGTGCTCAGAACCATCAGGACTCAGAACCACTGTCCCGGGTCAGGCGGTATTCGAGCCACTGAGTACGATTAAAACAGAGTTTCAGATGCGATTGAAGGACTTTAAGCGCAGTGTTCACCGGATTTTGCCAACGAGTAACCAGAGATTTTTTTATGGCCAGCAATGCTTTGCATTATCATACCGCACCATGGCATCACCGAAGATCACATCAGCGACACACACACTGCTACATACCGCATTGATGGCCGAGGCTCGACCCTTAATCAACTATTACAAACTGCAAAGCCTGAGTGATCAGGTGTTTCGCACCTGGAGTAATGGACTGATCACACTCGTTGTCAGCGGTATGGGCAAAGTCAAAGCGGCCAGCGCAACGGCGGTCACCCTAGATTCGTTACCTCGGAACTCTATCTGCCTCAATATCGGGATTGCAGGAAGCGACCAGCCTATTGGCCAACTGCTTCGGGCTCACTGTATCGTTGATGCAGCCACAAAGCAGCGATGGTACCCACAACTGACCGCCACTTCAGACATCCCCACAACATCGGTTTGCACAGTCGACCAACCCGCGATCGAGTATGACAAATTGACATCGTTTGACATGGAAGCAGCAGGATTCTATCAGGCAGCACTGATGTATGGTACTTCCGAGCTGACTCAAAGCATCAAGGTTATTTCCGACAATCCATCCATGCCAATTCTGTCAGACGGCTCTAAACTCGACGCCAACTTTGTGTCAGATTTGATCGAAGCGCAACTGGAGCCTGTCGAGCATTTTATCAATGAGCTCAGCGGGCTTGCAGCAAACCTGCCGGCCGGGGAAAATCTGGATTCACTATTCCAGGCATGGTGTACACAATATAGATTTACAGTTACCGAACAACGGCAGCTCAAACGGCAGCTTCAAAGATACTGGTCACTTTTCCATCAGCTGCCAGATGAAGACCTGGCGCGAAAACAGGGCAAACCCGCGGTGTTGATAAAATATCTGGAACAGCAACTCACAAAACAGAGCATCTGTTACTGATGAGCGGCACTATTTACGTTGAAGACGCGGCAACCGACTCGCCGTATACCCAACACATCATTAAACGTCATTCCAATGCCGGAATCGTATCGATTGACAGGTACACAGAGGTATTCAATCCAAAGGCTCAGAATTTTCGACTACAGAAAAAAAATCCAGCCCTTATTCTGGCTAAAAAGCACAAAAATTTTGTGCTACCTGCACCGCAAGACTACAACATAGGCGGCAAGCACAACTATTACTTTTCTCATATGATGAATTGTATTTATGATTGCCGATATTGCTTTTTACAAGGCATGTACCAGTCAGCAAACCATGTCGTGTTTACCAATTACAGTGATTTTTTCGAGAAAATCACCGAGACCAGCCATCAGCACAGTGGGGAACCCGTCTGGTTTTTTTCCGGCTATGATTGCGATTCACTGGCGCTTGAGCCTGTTACCGGCTTTATGCATGCCTGCCTCGACTATTTTTCGGGATCTTCGGGCAAGCTGGTAGCGCCACCCAACGCCTACCTGGAAATACGGACAAAGAGTACGCAGATAAGAAACTTGTTGCGACATGACCCGATACCTAACTGCGTTATTGCCTATAGCCTGTCACCACACAATATAGCCGATCAACTGGAGCATAAAACGCCATCCCTGGAGAAGAGGTTATTGGCACTTGAGAAGTTGCAAACAGCAGGGTGGAAAATAGGCTTGCGTTTTGACCCGCTGATTGCAGCGGAAAATTTCGAACAGCTCTATGGGGAGTTATTTGAACAGGTACAGCAGCGGCTGGATACCAACAATATTCATTCAGTAAGCCTCGGCACGTTCAGACTACCCAAACCTTTTTATAAAAAGGTCATCAAGCTCTACCCGGATGAACCCATGTTTGCAGTTGCTTCTCACGATACTGACGGCATGATTGGATATCCGGTGGAGCAGGAATCCAGTATGCTGTCTTTCTGTGCAAATAGTATTTTAAACTTTATCTCTCCTGATCGGTTTTACCCTTGTCAGGACGTATCAACGATAATTCAATGCCCTACAACAGTCTAAATCACCGAAATATCGTTGTTTCAGGTGTGAGCAAAGGCATCGGTCTGGCTATCGCGAGGCTGTTGGTCAAACAGGGTTGCACTGTACATGGTATATCCAGGGGCGAGTGCCCGACAGAATTGACTGGATCTGTGCAACACTACCGGGCAGACCTACAGAACGCAGCAGACTGCGAGAAAGTTGCCGCCGAAATCAGACAACAATGCAGTCCCGACGCTTTGGTCTGTAATGCCGGAAAGGGTCGTTTTTCGATGTTGGAGCAGTACTCGGTACAACAAATTCAACACGAGCTACAACTGAATCTGATTTCACATATTCTGATAACCAGAGCACTGCTGCCGGATCTGAAAAAAAAACCACGCAGCAATATCGTTTTTATCGGCTCTGAATCGTCGCTGCAAGGTGGACGTTTCGGTTCCATCTACAGTGCAGCAAAATTTGGAATCAGGGGTTTTGCGCAAGCCCTGCGCCATGAATGCTCAACCAATAATTGTCACGTGGGAATTATTAATCCCGGAATGGTGCGCACCTCATTTTTTGATGAACTCGATTTCGCACCTGGCCAGGATTCTGCCAACGCACTAGAGGCAGATGATGTCGCAGCAGCGGTCTGGCACACTCTTGCATCACCAGATCATGCTGTCATCGATGAGATCAATCTGAACCCTCTGAAGCGAGTCGTTAAAAAAAAGCAAGACAACACTTGATCACCACTGGCCGGAACTATTCATCCGGAACTATTCATAAAGGGTACACCTTCAGAGCCGAGACTGCCCAGGCAGTCTCGGCTAGCATGCTTTATGCAGAGCTTGATCAATATCCCACATGATATCGTCCAGTGCTTCGAGACCGACTGACAGCCTGACCATGTCAGGGCTAACACCGGCTGCACGCTGTTGCTCCTCGTTTAGCTGGCGATGCGTGGTAGATGCGGGATGCACAATAAGCGTCTTTGCATCACCGATATTAGCCAGGTGACTTAGAAACTGAGCACTGTCAATAAACTTCTCGGCGGCTTCAAAGCCACCTTTGACTCCAAAAGTTAAAACAGCACTTGCCCCTTTGGGCATGTATTTCTGCGCCAGATCATAATATCGGTTTTCCTTGAGACCGGGATAGTTAACCCACTCAACCAATGCATGCTGTTGCAAAAAATTTGCAACAGCCAACGCATTTTCGCAGTGACGATCCATTCGTACATGGAGAGTTTCCAGACCCTGTAGAAAAGCAAAGGCATTGAAAGGGCTCAAGCTGGGGCCCAAGGTCCGCAGGTATTCCATACGCGCTTTCATGGTGAACGCGAAATCCCCGAAAGTTTCAAAAAAACGTACACCATGATACCCATCTGATGCATCAACCATCTCGGGAAAATTGCCGTTATCCCATGGAAACTTGCCCGACTCCACAAGCAGCCCCCCGATAGAGGTACCGTGACCACCGATAAACTTGGTCGCAGAATGGATGACGATATCAGCACCAAAATCAAACGGTTTACACAGGTAGGGAGATGGAACGGTATTGTCAAGAATCAAGGGTATTCCAGCTTCCCGAGCAATCGCAGCAACAGGCTCGATATCCAGCACATTGAGATTGGGATTGCCCACCGTCTCCGCATACAACAATCGGGTGGCAGGTGTGATGGCCTTCCTGAAATTCTCCGGGTCGTCAGGATCTATAAAATGCGTCTTGATACCCAAACGGCGGAAGTTAACATCCATTTGGGAAAAACTACCACCATAAAGCGTGCGGGCCGCAACGATCTCGTCGCCACTGTTGACCAGAGTGAGTAGCGCTGTCATTTGTGCCGACATGCCGGAGGCCACCGCCAGTGCAGCACGCCCACCTTCCAGAGCTGCTACACGTTCTTCCAATACTGCATTGGTGGGATTACTGAGGCGCGAATAGACGTTACCAAAGGTTTGCAGGTTAAAAAGACTGGCTGCGTGATCAGCGTTATCAAATACATAGGAGCTGGTCTGGTAAATTGGTGGCGCACGAGAGCCGGTAGTCTGATCGGGTATTTGTCCTGCATGCAGGCATAGCGTTTCATCAGCGAATTTGCGATCAGGCATGTCGCGGCCTCCTGGAGGAGATGATCCCGGTATTAACACCGGCAAAATTAAGCCCTCCAAAAATACGGGCGTGTTCAATTTTTGTACAACGATCCATCACGACATCCAGCCCAGCAGCCTCGGCCAGCTTTCTGGCTTCGTGGTTGACTATCGTCAGCTGCATCCAGAGCACCGGAGCGCCTATCTTGATGGCCTGTGCAGCGATTGCAGGAATCTCGGCCGAAGCTCTGAAACAATCGACCAGATCAACAGGCTCGGGGATATCCTCGAGTGATGCATAACACTTTTCTCCGAGGATTTCTGTACAAGCAGGGTTTACCGGCACAACACGAAAACCATGTTCCTGTAAATACTTTGCAGCAAAAAAACTGGGTCTGTGTGACTTGTCCGACAGTCCAACCATTGCAATGGTGTGACTGTTGGCCAGGATACGTCGAAGCTTCTCCACATCATCCATTAAATTATTGATCTCCTCGCCAAACAGGCTGTAAGCACACAGGAAAGGTAAACTTTCAGGTGATACCGAAACGGTCTCTGAACAGTGTAAACGGTCTGCTTCATGTTTCAAAAAATCCTTTTTTGCGCATTGACTTTTATAGCCTTAAACGTGCAGCATAGAAGAGTAAAACAATAACAGAGCAGAACGTGTGAATCTGAACATAATCAGCAGATAAAACAAGAATAAATGCTGCCAACAGAAAACACGACTCGAAAAGCCAGACTCAGATACTGATTCACAAACACCGCTTCCAACTCCAATCCATGTCAAACGTAATACCGTTCAAGCCACGTAAAAAGATGGCTGACAAATTAAAAGGTGTGTCTCTTTGTGCCAATAATCACCATAAATGGGAGCTATCAAAATCCCAACGCTTCGATACCATAAAAGGCAAGCTGGTAACGGTTGAAAAATGCGTACGATGTGGCAGATTGAGAAACAAATTAACCTGATACTTCTGCCATCAATCAATCTCCCGTCCGGTTCTGGCTGCAACACGATCCAAACTCTCTTTTAACAGCCTTATTAAACTCCGAATTGCCCTCAAAGACTCTTTGAGCACATCACCAAACACACATACATTTACCACTTTTACTTAAGTTGATTCATCTAAAAGCCTGTCGCTCCGCGGCTTTCACCAACGCCCGGTTCAAGCGACAATTTTTCGGCATGTAGCCGTAAAACCGGCGCTTTTCATCAAGACACAATAGGTTACACTGTCGTTAAGTTCATTAGGGAAAGACGTGACTGATGACGCAGTTCAACATGAGTTCCAGAGTACAAGCAACACAAGCAAACCCGGCAGCTTCAGGCAACCCTGATCTCTACCGGTATTCGGATTTGCCCGCGGTAGGCAGGTCCGGGCACGATACTGAAAAACGTCTACGTAGCGCTGCTGTTCTCATTCCACTTTTACGGCAAAGGGATGACTGGCACGTACTTTTTATTCGTCGTTCGGAAAATCGTAAGGATAGACATAGCGGGCAAGTCGCATTCCCTGGTGGCTCGCAGGAACATAGCGATAATTCACTGGTTGAAACCGCTCTGCGCGAAACACGTGAAGAAGTAGGAATAAATGCTGACAACATTAAAGTACTCAGTACTTTAAAGCCCTACAAGACCATCAGTTTTTTTAAAGTCACACCCGTTGTCGGTTTGCTTTCCTGGCCATGCACCATGAACCTGCAGGAAACAGAAGTAGCACGGGCGTTCACCATACCGCTTGCGTGGTTGCAAGATGAAAGCAATTTTGAACTTCGGGAACGACGAACACCTAGCGGTGAGATAGATACTAGCCGGCGTTACCCTGTTGTGTATTTCCGAGAGTACGACGGAGAAACTCTTTGGGGTGCCAGTGCCAGAATGACCCTTAATTTTATCAAGGCCATGCAGGACAAAGAATTCCTGCTGCCAGCCTGAGGTACTCAGAAGATTTAGGAAATTAAAACCTGAACACGTTTTACAGCGTGGCGACAGCCCCTCTGATTCGGCTAACAACCTCTTCAAGTCGCGCTCTCGGGCAGGCGAAATTCAAGCGTAGGTACTGAGCTTGACCAAATTGTTCACCACTTGAAAAACCAACGCCGTGTCGTTCAAAGAAACCTGTGGTGTCATTCAAACCCAGCTCCGTTGCATCGATCCAGGCAAGATAAGTCGCTTGCATACTTTGCATCTTCAAGCCCGGGATACTGTCGATCTCGGTCTGCAACCAATCACGATTTGCCCGTAAATATTCCAGCAGTGCCTGTCGCCACGGCTCGGCACTTTCAAATGCAGCCTCTGTCGCGGTAAAAGCCAAGGTTCCGACCATTGGCACAATCTCGGCACATGCTCGATTAAAACGTTCCTGCAATTCAGGGTTCGGTATGATTGAATAAGAGCAGTTCAATCCAGCAAGATTGAACGTTTTACTGGCCGACATCAAAGTCACTATACGATCCTGATTTTGTGGTGACGCCAGCACTGTGGGGACATGCGGAGTGTTACTGTCCAGTACAAGGCCGCAGTGGATTTCATCAGACACCACTACCGCATCTACCTCTGCGGCCAACTCGCAAACACTATCCAGTTCCTGCTGTGTGAAAACGGTGCCAGTAGGATTATGAGGAGAGCAGAGAAGTATCAAGCTGGTGTCGGGGCCAATACTCTGCTTCATGGCCTCCAGGTCGTAGGTCCAGCGGCCTTCGCGAACACACAATGGCACTTTTACCAGCTTGTTCCGGCTCTCGTCATGCACCTGAAAAAAATGATGGTAGATAGGAGGGTTAACAACAATTTCCGAGCCCGGGCTGGCGTAAGCGCGGGTTGAAGCTGCGAGACCGGATACGACACCCGGAATCCAGTTGATCCATTCTTTCTCAATCGACCAGCCATAGACACTGGATATGTGTTGTATCAGCACGTCATAGAGCCGGGCCGATGCACGCGTATAACCAAAAACGGGATGCTGTAAGCGGTCGGTCAGCGCCTGCTGTATCTCAGGTGCCAGCGGGAAATCCATATCAGCAACCCACACCGGGATCACATCCTGATCACCGTACTTGTCCCACTTGAGACTGCCAGTGTCATTTCGGGATATCAGCGTATCAAAATCGTATTTCATAGTGGGCATTTGTTTATAGGCCGATCAGTCGGTTGACCGAAGCCAAAATCGGATCACTTCTGCCCAATTATTTCACAGCGCTGCTGCTGTTCCTAGCTAATAACAACGATAAAGCCACTGGAAAGCAGAAAATGGATGTTTTGGATGTTTCGGATGCGACATTCACACAGACAGTTACCAGCACCGAAATGGAAATACATCTGGACAAGGCCTTTAAGGAATAATGCACAAGAAGAATTTTCCATGATTTGCATAACAGCACTACCCTCATCACACTGATTGAACTATTGTCTAGGTACCGGGATACCCGAACAGGTAGTAGCCCGTTTTATTTGGTTTAATACAAGAGGTAGACAAAATGTCAGTAGCCAAGGTTACAGAAATTATCGCATCATCCGAGAAGAGCTTCGACGATGCTGTTGCTCAAGGTGTAAAGCGTGCCGACAAGACCCTGAAAAATGTCAAAGGTGCCTGGATTAAGGATCAGAAAGCCGTGGTTGAGAGTGGCAAGATTGTGGAATACCGTGTCACAATGAAAGTATCTTTTGTACTCAAAGACTGAGCATAAAAATACTTTTAAAAAAGGCCTGTCAATGACAGGCCTTTTTCGTTTCTGGGGATTGGGGATTTACGAAGGCTGAAATATTAGAAGGCAAGCAACATCAGCAATGCAGAAATAGCACGCAGGATCGATCTTGAGATGTCTTCTACCAACATTCTTCAGCATCGGCTGCGGTACCGGTGGTTCCCTTGACACCCAATGAATTTAGCGTCAATGACGCGCACTTGGTATCACCTTGCTGCGCTTTTCCCGCGACAGGTGCCGCTGTCAACAAATAGGAATTAGCGGTACTTCCAGACACCGTTACCAGATACAAACCGGTCTCCGATGTTGTGGTAGCAGCACTATACCCAAGCTCTGTCAAATCATCGGTATAGGTATTATTTTCGGTTTGGAATCTTTGCAGCTCGCCTGCAACCTCAGTCAACACCGTTATAGCTTCGGCTCTGCGGGTTTTTTCCATAAAGCTCATGTAGCTGGGAAAGGCTACCGCAGCGATAATGCCCATGATGGCAACAACGATAACCACTTCAATGAGAGTAAAACCATTAGTGTTCTTTTTCATCTTCTTTCCTGATGTATGAAAGACCTGCCAGGCCAGTGCACACAAACCAGTGCACACAAATTGGCTGGACTATCGCAGTAAGCTAGACACCGGGGGTAACACAGCTGCCCGTGCGACCTGTTTTTGGTCGGATGACATACCCTCGTTGCAAGTGATCAGAGCGAGCTTTACTGCCCGCAATTTCAGCGACACCGTTCACATCAAACAATGCACCCGCCATTTGCAACTTGGACTCATCCGCACTGAGGCTACTGCCAGTTGGCAGCGATGTTTCACCACAAAATTGAATTGAAACATCAGCTGTAATATCAACACTGACGCCTCTGGCATTCACCTGATCAAAATCTGCAGAGAGCTGGGCAGACAGACCAGCTGGAACAACCGGTTCCGGATCATTGTATACACCTGCGGGTAATTCCTTGATTGTATTGAGCAAAGCTGTCACATTCCACACGGTATTGATCGATGATTCAGCCGCTTCAAAACTGATCGCCTTTTGTTGGGTGTTGCTGGTTATTTGCTCATTCAATCGGGTACCAGACATCGTCGCTATGCCCACGATAGTCATCGCGACCAGCAACACCAGGCTCACAGCCAGCGCCATACCATCCTGCCTTGCTGCAGGCAGTCCGGGATTTACAATTTTTCTATAGATAACAGTCATCTGATCTAGCGCCTGTTGCGAAGCATGACAGTGGTTGTAAAAACGCGACGAGAAATTCGGTCATCGGTTGGAATTTCTTCATCAAGCAGGAAATGAGTTTCGGATACATTCCTTGTTCGGATCGAGCTCATGGAATTCACCAAAATGGCCATCCGCAAACTGTTAATTTCCAAGGGATTCAAAGAAGCATCGTAAGGCACGTATTGTTCCGAGAAATCATCTCCGTCAGAATCTATGCCGTACAAAATACGCATTGCATCTACGCCCTCGATCAAGGGCATTGCTGTAGCCGCAGGTGAATTGCCCATGCAGGTAATCACTTTGTTATCTGTATCCATTTGATAGGTATTCACAGCAATACCGCCATTGCCGACGGTTGACTGACCGTTACAATCAAACTGCTGTGCCATTTGCACAACAATGGTTTGGTCATCACCTGCAGCAAAATCAAATGGGGCAAGTCGGGCACCAGCTGAATATCCAGCCAGACGCATCCCCCGCTGCAAAGCGGATATCCCATGCCGACCATTTTCCTGCATGGTCCGCAAACCCTCACTGAATTTGGCAGATCGGGTGCTTCCGGAATACACGTTAACTACGGCTGTTACGACGATCAGGCCCAACACGAGCGCAATCATCAATTCAATTAGCGAAAGCCCCGCTTGATATCTCAACTTGCCGCAGTGTCGATTTGTATTAATCACGTCTTCCCCACTCACGGCTTGAACCTGACTTCTACCAGCTTGGAATCGACGCCCTCAAGGTCACCCTTGCTGCGGCCCTCATCCCAGCTGATCCGAATGCTGTAGTTGGAGGTATCGTCACAAGCTGCACCATCAAGACAAGTCACGACCAAAGACCCGGAGTTCAGGGAATCTACGACACCACCTTCAGCAATATTGGCCGAGGTCCATGTTCCACACGCGATAGAGAACAGATCAAAGGCGGCCATCTCAGCCGAGTTACATACCTGCGCAGCCGCATTTTTGGTGGCCTGACAATAGGGTATTGGTTTCGCCGCACAATTTAATGAACCGTCGTCTGAATCGAAACCGGCATAGTCAAGGTTTTCAACCGCCAGCTGATTCGAGCGCATGCGAGTTGCCAGGTTTTCCGCATATAAGACAGCCATCGACCGGTTGTAACCACTGGAGCTATGCTTCATGCCAGTCAGTTGCAAACTTGCCATTCCCAGTACACCGAAAGACACTACAACCAATGCAACCAGAACTTCGATAATGCCAATTCCCGCGTTTTTCCGGCGAGCGGAAATGGTTGCTGGTGGGACGACAATTGATCGAGGAATGCGAGTATTCATGAAATTATTTTTAAGTTCTTACCTATTGCTTTAGTCGCTAATCACTTTCGAACTAACCCGACCGTTGGCGGAAACGGTAACCTCTCGTTCTTTATCCGAACCCAGACTAATGGCAAAGCTGCGCCTCACCGGCACACCCGTCGCAGTAATGCTTGTGCCATCGTTGGCAAAGTAAATTAAATTGGTATTCACCGGATCAGGTGCGATCACGAAACCAGCCCCTGGTGCATCAGACTGCATCAGCAAATCCTCACCAGGGCTCCCGGTATCTCGGATACCATTTTCATTGTCATCAGCAAATGCGATCCAACCCTGCTCCCAATCTGCACCTGTGGCACAAGTTGCATTGGCGTCATTGGAATTGGCGCTGGGGCAAACTCCCGCTGGGACACCACGCTTGATCGACTCGGATCTCGCGGAATAGACAGAAGTCACGAAATTATTGGTGGTCGCCGAGATCTTGCTCCCGAGGATAAAAGCCTGGAATCCAGGCAAAGCAATTGATGCCACGATTCCCATGATCACGACCACGATCACGACTTCCAGAAGCGAAAACCCCTGGCTTTGACGTGCAAATGCCGATTTCTGTCTTTGCATATTCCTGGTCAATCAAAAAGCCATTTTCAGGCTGCACATTGAGAACTGGACTACAGGCAGGGCGACGTATAGCCGTCCCTCGTGAAGAATATCGGCAGAGGAGGTGTGAAATTAAAGATTGCCTGCCGAAAGCAGAAATCATTCATTGGGAATAAGGATCAAACCCGGTGGACAGGTCCACAAAACCTCAACCAAACGGCAGGTTCCGGGCAAGATCAGACGGAAGATGGTGCATGGCAGAGACGTTCTGGGCCTCAGGCAGGAATACAGTTGTTGAGATGCAGATCACAAAAAGCCGAGTGTGGCCAAACCAGGCAAATTTTGGATTATCGATTTACAAACCAGCATTCAGAACTGTCTTCGCTTGACAGGCGCTCTGCCTCCGATGAATTTCACCTTAAGCCAAACATTCAGGCCAGTCCCGCTGGTGCTTTGTCAGATAGCTCGCGATAGCGAGATGGACTTGCCTGACAATATTTGACGGAGCTAGCGCATGGTCACAAGTTCCTCTGCGCTGCTCGGATGGATCGCTATTGTGTCATCGAAATCTTTCTTGGTGGCACCCATACGAATGGCTACCGCGAAACCCTGCATCATTTCGTCAACACCCGCACCGATAAGATGACAACCTACGATCTTTTCCTCACTACCGGTTACGATCAATTTCATCGCTGTGGGCACTTTGTGTTCGGTAAACACGTTGTACATCGGGGTAAATTCGGTTTTGTAGATCTTCACAGCGTCACCGTATTCAGCACGAGCCTCTTCTTCTGTCAAACCGACAGTACCGATCGGTGGGTGACTAAAGACAACGGTTGGAATCAATCGATAATCCACATGACGGTCCACCTGATTGTTGTACAGGCGATCAGCCAGACGCCTTCCAGCCGCTATCGCCACCGGGGTCAGTTGGGCTTCACCCGTGATATCTCCAATAGCAAACACACTTTCAACATTGGTTTGCTGAAACTTGTCGACTGGAATGTAGCCACCCTTGCCCACTGTGACACCAGCCGCTTCCAAACCAATATCCGACGTAGCCGGCGCGCGCCCGATCGCCCAGATCACACTGTCAAACTCACCCACGGCATCTCCGTTCTCACCTTCTATGACGATACCAGTGGCTGTTTTCCTCAGGCCCTTGATTGAAAAGTTGGTTATCAGATTCACACCATCATCTGTCATCGCCGAGGTTAAGGTAGTGTGCATCAGCTCATCAAAGCTGCGTAAAAAATGACCTTTGCGCAGCACCATGGAGACGTCCGATCCCAGGCCACGCATCATGCCAGCGAGTTCGACCGCGATGTACCCGGCACCGACCACTGCCACTCTGCCAGGTTGCTCGGCAAGTTCAAAAAAACCGTCAGAAGTTATACCCAGTTCAGCACCGGGCACGTCCGGCACCATCGGGTACCCACCCGTGGCAACAACAATCCGGTCAGCGGTAATGACAGTATCATTGATTACAACGGTGTGACCGTCCTGCAGCTTTGCGTGGCCCTGGTAGGTATCTACCTTGGGGTCAGACAGATAGCTTTCATACCAGTCATTGATTCCCTGGATGTATTTTTCCCGCTTTTCAACCAGCTTGCTCCAGTCGAAGCCTTTTCGCTCTACATCAAACCCATAGCCTTGTGCATCGTGTAAAGCATGCGCCAGAGAGGCCCCGTACCACATCACCTTTTTCGGTACGCAGCCGCGGTTCACGCAAGTCCCACCCATCACATCGTCAGATTCGACAATGGCACATTTGGCTCCGTAGGAGGCAGCTCGATTCGCTACCGACAAACCGCCGCTACCGGCACCAATTGCAATCAAGTCGTAATGTTCAGTCATATCCAAAGAGGCTCGATAAATGTCTTCTGTTTTTGGAAACCAGGGTACGTGGTGAGCAGGGTTGCGAGGGAAATGTCACACTCGCTTAAGATCATATCTGACCCGCATGGGTTAGAATGGTTCCTTGTCACACGCTTCGATGTTCGAGTTTACGTGAATTCCGGCTTGCTAGAAAACAGAATGCGTTCTTATATCGTCCTGACGCGACTGGATCGCCCGATCGGTATCTGGTTGCTGATGTGGCCCATGTTGTGGGCGTTGTGGTTTGCTGCTGAAGGGATACCGTCATTGCGGGTGCTATTGATATTCGTTGCCGGCACTGTGTTGACCCGTTCTGCGGGCTGCGCGATCAACGACTATGCAGACCGGAATTTCGATGCCGATGTTGCCAGAACAAGCCAACGGCCTCTGGCAACCGGGGCTATCAAGCCAGGCGAGGCACTGATCGTGGCAGCCGTGCTGATGATGATTGCTTTCGTATTGGTGCTATTTACCAATGCCCTGACCATAAAACTGTCTTTTGCTGCACTGGCTCTTGCCACGCTCTACCCTTACGCAAAACGACACACCTACTTCCCGCAGCTGGTTTTGGGGGCGGCATTCTCATGGGCTATCCCAATGGCCTACACAGCACAAACCGGGTCTACCAATCAAATTACCTGGCTGGTATTTGCAGCGTCGGTGTTGTGGGCGCTGGCCTATGACACCATGTATGCGATGGCTGACCGGGAAGACGACATTAAAATCGGTATCAAGTCGACTGCAATTTTTTTTGGTGAAATGGATATCGTCATGGTCGCTGTGGTACAAGCCATGGTGCTTGGCACAATGGTGCTGGTTGGCTACTTGCAGCAGCTGGGCATTAGCTATTATCTGAGTTTGGTCGTTGCCGCTGTTTTAGTGCTGTACCAGCTCCACCTGATCCGTGATCGATTACCCGCAAACTGCATCAAAGCCTTTCTCAACAATCACTATCTCGGAATGGCAGTGTTTATCGGGATCGTGCTGGACTATGCTTTACCGCTGATCATCTGATACTCAACACGAGTCTCTTAACCGTAAAAGACTGCATGCATCAATTTCTGGAAAACCTGAAGCAGCGCTATGGCAATCTCCTTGAGCTGGGCAATCTCGACGCCGAGCAAATGCGAGAGGTACAACGCAGACTTAATGCGCTGCGATTCGCCCTCGCCATTCAACAAAAGGTGTCGCTGAGCGAACGTGAACCTGACCATCCACTGCAAATCGGCATACTGGGTCCGACCCAGGCTGGCAAGAGCACGCTGGTTAATCTGTTGCTGCAAACGAAAAAGGCGGGCGTCAGTCCGCTGGCCGGTTACACCGTCCATGCCCAGGGCTTTGCGGTCGGTGCTGACTCTGAAGGCCTGCAGGGAATCAGCTCGATGTTCGATGATTTCGAGCAAACCCCGGCCACATCACTCGATCTGGATAACTACAAGCAGTTTTCTCTGGCAACAGTCGATAGTGCCAGCCAAAAATCGCTGGTAGCCACCCCCTCGGGATCAGTGGTCTGGGACTCTCCGGATTTTGACTCCATAGAGTCGAGGGGTTACCGCACGGCCGTACTCAGAGTGGCCGCCCTCAGTGATGTCATCATCATGATGCTGAGCAAGGACAAATACGCTGACCGCTCTGTCTGGGAGATGCTGGAGCTTTTAGCGCCGACCAATAAACCCATGCTGATTTGCATCAACAAGCTTAACGAAGAAGATCAATCAACTGTGGTGGATTCTTTCTGGCAGCGCTATCGGGATGCCAGCGCCAAACGATCAACAACAAGCCGGGATCAGAATCGAACAGCTGCTGCCGTTCGTCCGCTGCTTGTCACACTGCCTTACACACGCGGGCTGGACGATAGTGCGAGCCAGTTTGACGACAACACCACTCAAGCAGTAGAGGAAGCGATGCAAACCCTGATCGGACAGGTAGAGCGTCAGTCCCACCAGCACGGCCTCGTTTCAATGTTGAATCATCATTGGGACGAGTGGTTGCAACCAGTGCGTGCCGAACAAGAGGCAAGTGAGGCATGGCAGGAATGTGTCGACAGAGAACTTGCGCAAGGTTTGATCACCTACCGCGAGTCCTATCTGGAACATCCCGATAAATATGACACTTTCAACAAAGCCATTGCCGAGTTGCTGACCTTGCTCGAAATCCCGGGTATAGCCGGGCCTCTGCAAGCCACTCGTAAATTGGTCACCTGGCCTGTGCGCAAACTACTTGGCGTCGGTCAGGCCATTATCGGTGACGCAAGCGAGCTGCAAGCACATGATATGAATCAGGAACAACAGGCGCTGAACCAGGTATTCAGTCAACTGTATACAGCCTTGGCAAACACCACTCTGGATCGCAGCGAAACTGACGACAACATGCGCAGCTGGTGGTTGGCTTTGAATAAAGCGCTGCGTCAGCAACAGGTCTCGGTGGAGTCACAGTTCAATCAGGGAGTGGTCGGCTATCAGGAAAATTTCGCGCCGGAAATCGACAAGGCCGCACAGGCACTCTACAAAAACCTGCAAGGCCAACCTCTTGTTCTCAACAGTTTACGGGCAGCCCGAGTCTCTACCGATGCGGCGGCTGTCGTTCTGGCTGTGAAATCCGGAGGCCTTGCCGCTTCGGACCTGTTACTGGCCCCGGCAATGCTGTCGATCACCAGCATATTAACGGAAGGTGCAGTCGGCAAGTACATGGACAAGGTACGAGCCGACTTCAAAACCGTGCAACTGCAAACCGTCGATGAACAAGTGCTCAATGAAGTACTGGCACAAGCGCTCTTTGATATCACTGCGCAGATGCAAGACGATTCCCTGTTCTCAATCAGTCAGGCCGAGTTGGCACAAGCGGAAGCCAAATTCATGACCCTGACTGCAGGTACCAACTCCCCACCATTCGCTGATGGAGAGACACATGAATAAAGTGCTGGAAACGCTGACAACCACAGTACACGCGTGGAGCCAGGATGCCGTTAGCAGCGGTTGGCTTAACCAGGGTCAAAGCCAGATACTGATTGGCAACAGCGACAAAACACCTGCTTCACTCTTTGATCAGCCAGAAAGACCATTGGTTGTTGCCTTCTTTGGTGGCACCGGAGTCGGTAAAAGCAGCCTGCTCAACCGCTTGGCAGGGCAGCCGATCGCCCGCGCCAGTGCAGAGCGCCCTACATCAAGAGAAATCACCTTGTATCTGCACTCCAGCAGATCCATCGACAGGCTGCCTGCCGAGTTTCCGGTAGACAGAATCCGCCAGGCTTCGCATGACAATCAGGAACATCAATCCATTTTGTGGATAGACATGCCGGATTTTGACAGCGCCGAAACCACTCACCGCGAATTGGTAGACGACTGGCTGCCACATATCGATGCACTCGTTTACGTTGTCAGCCCCGAGCGCTACAAAGACGACCAGGGCTGGCGCCTGCTGCTTGAACACGGAGCCCGACATGCCTGGGTATTCTTGATTAACCATTGGGACAGGGGGTACGCGGAACAACGCGATGACTTCGAGAACTTGTTAAAACAGGCTGGCTTGCCCAATCCGCTACTGTTCACCACCGATTGCAGTAACGACAGCCACAAACCCAACGGAGACGAGTTTGCCCTCTTTAACCAGGCAGTCTGTGAAATGGCAGACCAACTCATCGTCAGGCAACTGCAAGAACGGGGTGTGCTGGTGCGTATTGCGGAGACACGTCAGCAGGTAGACCTTGCAGCCAACCGATTTGGCGATGAGCAAGCCATACCGTCACTACTTGAAGAATGGGCTGAGTACTGGCGGCTGGAA
>CALFCE010000041.1 GCA_937951215.1 uncultured Granulosicoccaceae bacterium | reverse complement strand
AACAATATAATTTACAACATCAATATTTCGGCAATCTGTGAAATTCTTCCACTGGCTGTTGCCGCAGGTCTTGATTCCGAGGAGCTGGCGCGGCTGGTGACCAGCGGCAGCTCACGCAGCTTTGCCGCTGAACATTTTGTACCCAAAATGCTGGCGCGGGAATTCTCGGGAGACTTTGCCATGCAAGACGCCCACAAGGACATTGTCAATATGCAACGCATCGCAGCAGCTGCTGGTGCAGATACGCCAGTGATGAACGCGATGATTTCAAGCTACCAGCAAACCATGGATAGCGGATGCGGTGGTGAACCCAAACACGCCATGATAAAACGTTACGAAGACGCGCTCGGGGTTACCTTCACATCCCAGACTATGGGCCAGGCTGTGGACTCGGAATAGCCCACAGCTGAGGTTAAAAGATTACAGAAACACGCCCTGATTGCTAGCGGCTTGACCGCTAGCGGCGACCACCCAGCAGAGCTCGCAGCAAACCAGCACGGTGCAGGTAGTAAAGGAGCGTCATGATTGACGTAATCGCAGCGGCCAGATAAGTCAGAAAAGCAGCGTTCAGTACTCTGGACGCACCCTGCGCTTCTTCAGCATTGACGATTCCGGCATTCATCATCGCGGTTTTGGCACGTGCACTTGCGTCCCATTCCACCGGCAAGGTCACAACCGAAAACACAACGGCAGCCCCGAACAGCACGCATCCCGCGATTATCACCGGCATACCCAGGACCGGTGCAAATGACATTAACAACATTCCCACCATCAATACCGGCATCGACATTTTGCTGGAGATATTGGTCACTGGCACCAGCTTTGAACGCATCTGCAAAAATTTATAGCCCTGTGCATGCTGCAACGCATGGCCGGCTTCGTGACAAGCCACGCCAATGGCGGAAATAGAGCGGGCATTGTAAACAGGCTCTGATAACCTCAGGGTTTTGTCGCGAGGGTCATAGTGATCTGACAAGCGGCCGGATACCGGTTCGATGCGGCAATCGGTGACGCCTTGTCTTTGCAGCATGAGTTGGGCAGCTTCTGCGCCAGTCATGTTACTGCTTGTACCCCTGTTTTCATATTTTTTGAAGGTGTTTTTTACCATCCAGGAGGCAAGCCCTGACAACACCATGCCCGGCAACATGACCATCATCATGTAACCCATGTTATAACCGTATCCCATTATCTGTTCCTGTTTGTTTGATGGCTGTTGCCAGCGGCATCCAGTACATCGTTAAATCAAGCTGTTGTCACCTATCGTGCAAGCTGCGTGCTAGGCAGAATTAACGCTGCCGGTTCCGCACCTCACCGATATTGGCTGGCCCTGTGATGGGCCCGGTGAATCGGCAATGAACTAATAGGGTTCAACCCGGTGAAAGGTTAACCCTGTGACAAGTATATGGTGACTGACAGGCCTGACTGCAATCCGATTACCGGACATTTGACAATGTGTTGCCTGTAGTTACCCGACAGTGTCACCAGCAACCGCCCCCAGTACCAGCATCAAGCCCTGATCTGCAGCCGGGTTCGCAGTCTGGGTATGCAGCGTGGGCAGATGCTTTATTTTGCTGGAACACTGACTTCAGCTGAAAATTTCGCTCGATTCGACCGTTTTTCAGCTCGTGAAACGTGCAGAATAGTTGTACGCTGCAACGCATTACAGACCTGCCCTCTTTGGGCCACTTTCCCGCGCGTTCCGATAACATGCCGAAGCCTGTCACCAACAAGATCATACTCTACCTGCTGCTGTTGTTCGCCGGTATTATCTGGGGCGTTACCTTTTCACTGGCACGCATTGCGACCGAGGCAGGTCATCACCCCCTGGGTCTGACTTTTTGGCAAGCTGCCGGGGGCGGCACCATCTTGCTGATTTTTTGTGTGCTGGCCCGCCAACGTTCGCCTTGGTCATTCAGCCTGTTGCTGCAAATGGGTGTTGTTGGATTATGCGGCAGTGTTATTCCAGGGGCACTGCTTTTTTACGCAGCACCGCACGTACCCGCTGGCGTGCTCGCCATCACCATCGCCCTGGTACCCATCCTGACTTATGCTGCCAGCTGGCTGTTATCAATTGATGCGTTCTCAATCAAAAGATTGCTGGGTATTGTGGTCGGATTTGCCGCAATTCTGCTGGTTATGCTGCCTGAAAGCAGCTTGCCCGATCCGTCTGCACAGTGGTGGTTGGTATTGGCATTGATTGCAACGGTTTTCTACACCATCGAGAATCTTTATGTTGAACTGCGGGTACCCGAATCAACCAATGTCTCGGTGTTGTTAACTGGCGGGATGTTCATCGCCTCAATGATTTTGCTGCCGATTGTTCTGGCCCTGGATGTGTTTGTTCAATTGAGCTTACCAATTGACACTGCGGAAGCATCAATACTCAGCATGATGTTGGTCAGCAGTGTGGCCTATTTGATCTACCTCTATCTGATACGTCAGGCAGGTGCTGTGTTTGCCAGCATGTCAGGCTACGTGATCACCCTGTCCGGCGTATTCTGGGGCATGCTGATTTTTAATGAAAAACATTCGGCCTTTATCTGGCTGGCCTTGCTATTAATGCTGTTGGGTATGTTTTTGGTATCACCGCGACAGCGCTGACCGGCCACAGCGAAAAGTTCAAGTAGTCGGCGGTGATTACTCCATCAACGCAGCCTTTCGCAAATTCGGGAACAAACCAGAGAAGGAACTCGGAAATAAATCGGGAATCATGCCCTAAAACATCGCCAGCGGTTGTTCTCCATCGATCGTTACTCTCCACATTTCGCGACGATGTCCGTGGTAGTCATTGACCGGATAGTGCAACAGACAACGGTTGTCCCAAATGGCAACTGTGCCAGGGGTCCAGCGGAATCGGCATTTGAAGTCGTCTTGCAAGGCATGTGCAAACAGCTTCGTCAGCAAAGGCTCGCTCTCTGCCATCTGTTCACCTTCGAATAAACAGGTGTGCGCAGGGCTCAGATACAGAGAAGGCTTGCCGGTTTGCGGATGGCGTCTGACGACCGGATGAACGGCTTCAAACACATCATCATCGGTGGCAGACATCGCACCCGCTCGCAAATGATCATCGCGCAGGCGTTGTCTGTTTTTGGCCGATGAATGCAATGCGAAACGCTGCTGAAGCTGTTGCTGTAGCTCGTCATCCAGAGTCTCATAAGCTGCATGCATATTGGCAAACAAGGTATCGCCACCGCAGTCAGGCACCTGCACAGCGTACAATACAGAGGCCATCGAGGGTTGTTGCATATAGGCACTATCTGTGTGCCAGATTCCACCAAACACGGTTTGTTGAGAAGCTTCCTTGATAATCGCGATAACCTCGGGATGACCCGGTATGGGTTCTGCAAACGGGTAGCGACCGATGGGCCCGAACAACGCGGAAAATTGCGTCAGCTGCGCCGGGCTTAGAGACTGATCACGTATAAACAACACATGATGATCCAAAAACGCCTGTCGCAGTTGCTCTACCACAGCCTTGTCAAAACCTCGCTCACACTGTGAAGCAAGATCAATCGCTTCAAGTTCAGCGCCGACAACCGGTGTCAGTGGTCGTATTTGCATAGTCATATCCCTTTCGACAACCCGATACAGTGAGTATTTAGAAAACCCTCAAGCATGACACTTCGGCGAGCGCGGACAAGCACCGCTCCGCGGACAAATGACACGGGCTTGCTGCTGTACCCCTCGCTCCATCCACTCAATGTTCAGTACCTTGGCGACCAGCTTCAATTCTTTTGCTATGGATTCCGGGATAGTCGCCATTCCGCCGTTGGTGACACATACCTGCTTTAACTCACGGGCAATGGCATTCGCATCCAGACTTTGCGCTTCGAGTGCCGGGTTGATATCGATACCAGCACAAAGCACCTGCTCCGCTCCTGCGATATTGGTGGTGTTTAACGACTCACAGCAATATATTCGGGTTTCAGACCCGGAATCGAGCAAAGAAATTTGCGCTGACGTGCCGCTGGCCTGATTACCCAGCATCCGAAAAACAGCCCAGTGCTGACACGGATCCTGAACCATGCGCATGTTGCCCCAGGGCAGAGGTATACCGTTACCGCGATAGACTGCATTCAGTCGGCCAGGCGGAAACGCATCAAAATAATGCCAATGTGGGTAACTCGAGACAGCCGTCATTCTTCTCATCACGACAGAGGCTGTGACATCAATCAGGTTGCCAATAGTCACCTCATGTGACTTGCGTTCGAGCAGTCGCCGAAACGCTACCTTGGGGCACAACAAAGCGCCGGCAAAAAAACTGCATTCAAAATCCCGCCACGCATGAATAATATCTTGCGCATCCAGCGCTCTTTCCTGTTCGATATCCAGTGTTTCATTGCGCAGACTGCCACTTTGACGTCGATCAGATACCATCGGGCTTTTAACACCATCACCATCATGCAGAATCTTGTGCCCGATATAAACAGCCAAATCGTATTTATGCCTGACCGGCTGCTGGCGCAGCAGTTTGTTGAGATGGATGGTGCCTGGCGCTTCAAAAAACGATCTGACAAACGTATCTGGCCGCAAGCCCATCGCCTGCGCCCGGGTCTTGGTCAATTTATCAAACCAGACCACCTTCAATTGCAGTCGCTTCAGAATATCTTCCATCGCCCCCAGAGTGATCGGCATTTGCTTGCTGCCGATTTCCTCGGCAGCCCGTTCCAGCTCCGGGAAACTATTCTGATGGTTCTCTTGATGTGCCCGGATTAACAAATGAGCGAACTGCCGCCCGGAAACACCCGCCTGCGACAGCATTTCCGGTATGGCGATCTGCAGTATTTCTTTGGAGAAAAGAAAACCGGGTTCCAGCGCAATACCACGGATA
>CALFCE010000040.1 GCA_937951215.1 uncultured Granulosicoccaceae bacterium | reverse complement strand
GCAGGGTCGACCCCGTCGTAAACTGGTTGACAGTACCTGCTGCCGGATTCAGTGATTGCGTGGATTGAAGGCCGGACATCCGGGTAGTCGCCGTTGCACGCACCGTGGCGTGTTAGCAGTGGGCAGGGTCGGCGAAAACTGTGTAATCACCGGCTGTGCTGCAGAATAGGCAGAGGGTACCAGAAAAAGTGAGGTGTATCCGAGAATGATCAACGGATACGCAGCGTGCTGTCCGGGTCGAAAAGAAAAGTCCGCTTGCTGTCGAATCTGGCGTCAAAATGACCACGTGCATCAGCCAATTGTTGTTCTTCCAGCGCTATCGTTAGCGGTTCATCAGAATCCGCGCCTGCATAGCCAAACGAGACACCTCCCAGATTCTCGATGACTTCGATATCAGCCTTCAGTGTGGCGTCTCCGGCGGAACCGAAATGTTCCGGGCGAATACCCACCAGAATCCTGGTGGAGTTGGCTACAGATGTCTCGCAGCCAATGTGAAAGGGTTGGCTGTCATAGTCATCCAGTTGCACTTTGACGCCTGTGTTGTCGGTTTCGACGATCGTGCCGTTCAGCAGGTTCATCTTGGGAGAACCAATAAAGCCACCCACGAAAGCGTTGTCCGGATCGTTGTATAAATGCATTGGAGCTCCGACTTGCTCAATATTGCCAGCCCTCAACACAACAATTTTATCGGCGAGTGTCATCGCTTCGACCTGATCATGAGTGACGTAGATCATGGTAGCGCCGAGATCATCATGAAGCTTGGCGATTTCCAGTCGCATACGAACCCTGAGTTCCGCATCGAGATTGGACAGGGGCTCATCAAATAAAAATACTTTAGGTTCCCGAACGATGGAACGACCAATGGCAACTCGTTGCCGCTGTCCGCCGGAAAGCTGTTTGGGTTTGCGCTCCAGTAACGGCTCAAGGTGTAATATCGATGCAGCTTTGGCGACACGTTCCTCAATCATTTGCGGATCATGTCCTGTCATTTTCAATCCAAAGCCCATATTCTCCTTCACTGTCATGTGCGGGTAGAGCGCATATGATTGAAACACCATTGCGATGCCACGATCAGCTGCCTCAACGTCGGTCACATCAGTGTTATCTATATTGATGGTGCCCGAAGTCGCTTCTTCCAGCCCGGCAACCAGGCGCAACAGTGTGGACTTGCCACAACCTGAAGGCCCGACAAAAACCGTGAATTCGCCCGGTTCTATCGAAAGGTCAACACCGTGTATAACATCGATATCTCCAAAAGATTTCTTGAGGTTGGTTAGTTCAACGTTTGCCAAGATCAACTCCCGATTCGTTCGGGCTGACAGCGCCAGCCTTTCTCCGTTCCTGCAAATACGATGTTGCAATGTGAGCATAACATAGCAATTTCCAGGGGCAACCTGCACAGTGGTAAATGCCTCTCGCGGATAACAGCTCTCAACAGCAGACCTTGGCGTCTTCCGAACCACTTTTCGATTGATAGACATTTGACTGGCAGCGGTGGCCGGACATCTGACAAGTTCAAGCTCCCTGGTTGATATAACGGGTTGGTATACAAAGCTGGTATACAAAGCTGGTACATCGGGCTGCTATTGGTGTGGTAAAAGCGTGTTTTACCCGTTAAGCGTTAACCGTTTGATTTTCACCTGATAGGTAGTTCGCAAATGTTGAAGTTTCCGTCGGCCCTCTGATAGGCAGGCTCGACGCTGTAGTGGTACCATTGCGGGGTAAGATCTATATTGTCGTGACACAAATTATTCCTCAATGACCCCAGAGTTCTCCTGTCGCGTATTGTTCATTTTAGGGGTCATCAGAAAACCATTGGAGGTTTCCAAATCCATGAAACTTAAATTTAAATCAACGCTGATAGCAGCTGCCATAGGATCAATGATCTCGACCCTGGCGCTGGCAGGCGATCTGGTCATCAATTTTGATGATCCGAACCCCGGCCCGAAAGCCGGTTTTGAAGCGGCTGTTGAAGCGTTCAAAAAGGCTCATCCTGACGTTAACGTAACAGTCAACATCAACGACCGTGAAGCGCACAAAACGGCTATCCGCAACTTCCTGTCAGCTGATGCGCCTGATATCACCTCATGGTATCCCGGAAATCGCATGGCTCCGTTTGTTGAAGCTGGCCTTTTCGATGATGTCTCTGACGTTTGGGAAGCCAATGGTTTTTCTGACACTCTGGCAGCCATCAAGCCCACGATGACCATCGATGGCAAGCAATGGGGCGTTCCATACACTTATTATCAGTGGGGTGTGTACTACCGAAAGGATATCTTCGACAAGCTTGAGCTGGCTGAACCGAAAAACTGGGACGAGTTCAATGCCGCTGCGATGAAACTCAAGGAAGCAGGCGTTACCCCGATCACCATTGGTACAAAATTTCTTTGGACGGCAGCAGGTGTGTTCGATTATCTGAATCTGCGTATCAACGGTTATGACGTTCACAACGACCTGACCGCCGGAAAAATCAAATACACCGATGATCGCATCAAGGCCGTCTTTATGGCCTGGAAAGAGATGGTGGATGCAGGCTATTTCATAGAGAATCACGCAACCATGTCCTGGCAAGACGCTATCGCTCCATTCCAGAATGGCGATGCAGCGATGTACGTGATGGGTAACTTTTCTGTTGATGCATACAAAAATGCAGGTCTGACAGAAGATCAAATCGACTTTTTCCAGTTCCCTGAAATCACCCCGGGTTTGCCGCGAGCTGAAGAAGCACCTGCTGATGCTTTTTTCATCCCTGCACGTGCCAAGAACAAAGAAGATGCGCGCAAGTTCCTCGCGTTTATCGCTCAGCCTGATATTCAGACCGAGTGGAACAACACGATTGGACAGTTGCCGATTAACAACCAGGCAACCGTTGGAGACAGCAAATTCCTGAAAGAAGGTTTTGAAACACTGTCAACCGCAGCCGGGCTTGCCCAGTTCTACGATCGTGACGCTCCAGCGCAGATGGCCAAAGCAGGTATGGAAGGATTCCAGGAGTTCATGCTGGATACTTCCAAAATGGATGCGATACTTGAGCGTCTGGATAAAGTTCAGGAAGAAGTTTACAAGTAAATCCTGATCATGCCTGCTCCTGACGGTGCTGCCAGGCACCACTCTCGAGCAGGCAAACTGTTTTATTGGCAACCGGTGAAGTTCACCGGTTGCTTGCAAGCACCATCGGTTCTTCAGAATCGGCATTGGTGAGCCGGCCTGATTCCTTGCTACGCAAAACTTGTATTGTGACCTGATGCATTCCAATAACGCTGCAGGAATTTTTGCTTTGTGCAGAATTGTCCGGTAACGTTGTCACCCGTATTCCAATTCGTGGGGAAAGCAGATGGCGGTTGTTGGAGTCTCCTCCGAGTCACGAACATTGACTGGTCCAGGTCCGTCGCGACCGAGGGGCTGGTTCCATAAAAATCGAATGGCAATTGCCCCTTGGCTGTTCGTTGCGCCAGCACTGTTGTTTTTCGCTGTTTACGTCATCATCCCGATTTTCCAGTCAATCGCTATTTCGTTCTATGAGTGGAATGGCCTCTACGATGTTAACGGTGAATCCACAGCTCAGTGGGTAGGCTTTCAAAACTATATCAAGCTGCTGGACGATTCCCGTTTTTATATCTCGCTGAAGAACAATCTTATCTGGTTGGTGTTGTACATGCTGGCCGTACCTGTCGGTCTCGCCATCGCGTTATTTCTGAATCAAACAGTCACCGGAATACGTATTTACAAATCAATGTTTTTCTTTCCTTTTGTCATCTCGCAGGTGGTGGTCGGCCTGATTTACGGATGGTTTTACAACCCGGACTTTGGTGTTGTGGGCTCGGTATGGAAAGCGTTGTTCTGTGAAGAGGTGATAAACATTGTTGGAAATGTGACAACCAAATGCAGTGTGAGCCCTCCGGATATTCTGGCTGATGAAACCTGGGCTACCTATGGGATCATCTTCGCTGGCCTGTGGCCGCAAATTGCCTACTGTATGATCCTGTATCTCACCGGCTTGAACAATGTCTCCCCGGATCAGATAGAAGCGGCACGGCTGGATGGGGCACGTGGCTTCAAGATGCTGAGACATGTGATTTTACCGCAGCTGGGGCCGGCGACTTTTCTGGCCATCGTGGTGACGGTGATCGGCGCTCTTCGTTCATTCGATATGATTGCCATCATGACCCGTGGCGGGCCTTACGGTTCGACCAATGTGCTTGCATACTATATGTATGAAACCGCCATCTCGGAATATGGTGATCGTTATGGCTATGGCTCGGCCATTGCCACGGTGCTTTTCCTGATTATGCTGGTCTACATTTCCTACTTCTTGTGGAAAATGTATCAAGACGAAAAAGGGGGGATGTAACATGTTTCCCAAACCAATAGAAAAGTCTTCTGCTGGCGTACAGCTTCTCTACAAAATTGCCTTACCAGTTGCCCTGTTTTTGTGGTTGCTGCCCTTACTCGCAATTTTTATGACATCCATACGACCAGCGGTGGATATAAATTCGGGAAATATGTTTGGCTGGCCGTCCTCGTTCAATATGATCGAAAACTACACAGCCGTTTTCACTCAATCGGAAGCGCTTGCCTATTTCTGGAACTCGGTGAAGGTGACTATTCCAACCGTGATTATATCCGTCAGTCTGGCTTGTCTGGCAGGATATGGTCTGGCGATCTACCGTTTTAAATTTGCATTACCCTTGTTCTTTTTGTTTATTGCCGGCAACTTCGTGCCTTTTCAGATTCTGATGGTTCCGGTGCGCGATCTATCGGTAAAAACCGGCCTCTATGATACGGTGACAGGCTTGGTGCTGTTTCATGCGGCCTTCCAGACCGGGTTTTGCACGCTGTTTATGCGAAATTTTATTCGTGCGCTACCATTTGAGTTAATAGAAAGTGCCCGCATTGAGGGCGTCAGTGAATTCAAGATATTCTGGCATCTGGTATTGCCACTGGTGCGCCCTGCAATAGCTGCACTGTCAGTGCTGATTTTTACCTTTATCTGGAATGACTTTTTCTGGGCGACAGTACTGACTCAGGGTGAAGCGTCCAAGCCAATCACCGCTGGTATCCGTGCCTTGAACGGGCAATTTGTATCTCAGTGGCATTTGGTGTCGGCAGCTTCCCTGATGGCTGCTATTCCGCCTGTGGTGATGTTCTTCGCGATGCAAAAACACTTTATAGCCGGCCTGACACTCGGTGCTACCAAAGGATGATACGACTGGCGACGCGTCGTTGATAAAGTGCCACTGATGATGTGTTATCGATGGCGTCTGGTGATGGCGGCCTGGGTTGTCAACGTGGGCCGTCAATCTGGGTCGTCAATCTGGGCCGTCAATCTGGGCTGCCAATCTGGACCGTCAGTCTGGTCCTTCAGGGTTTGTGCCAGATAGCCAGTTCGCCCGGGTTCAGTGTGCTGTTGCCGATCAGAAAATCCTGCTTGCCAACCTCGGCTTGATCAGGCCCATAGTTGAACGCAAATACCATTTGCCCTGATTCCCGATAGCGCAGCCCCTGCTGCGCTTCTCTGACAGTAACCCCTGCCTCCACCATACGATGGCGCACGAAGGCATCCAGATCCTGTGGTTGCAGCGTCGCGTTAAGATAATGAATGTTTTTCTGACGATAGTGGAAGCCCCAGCTATCGTCGTCCCAACTATCGTCAAAGTAGCCCGATGGTTCTATCGGGCTATCGATGCGTTCACGCCAACCTCGCACATGGTATTGATGTTCATCTGTCGTGGCGGACGGTTTTGCAAAAGCGGGTAATGTTTCGGAGCGGGTAACGGTGACATCAATGAGTTGTTTGAGCAGCCCGGGCGCCAGATTCTCCGGTGTTGCAAAATCCGCACTACGGGAGCCGCTGCCCGGGAACAGGATGATATGCCCGGCACAGTTGCGCAGAGAGGCCAGCACCTGTTCATTGACAACGACCATATTGGGTAGCAGTACCAACGCATACTGTTGCAACGGTGCATCAGCCGGCACGATATCGATATTGACTCCGCAACGCCTGCAGGCTGAATACACTTCCGCAAAATGCGCATAGGCGGTGCTGGTTGCACCGCTGAAGTTTGCGATGTCCTGCATCGCGTTGCCAACATAATCGAACATGATGGCAACCTTTGTCTCGCTGAGGACCGCAGCGACTGGTGGCTGGCCCGTGGCCGCCGGGTCGTCAATACTCTGATCGTCTATTCTTTGTCCGCTGGTGTTCGCACCAAGACGCGCGATTTCTTTGGAAAGTGTAGCGACCTCTCCCGCGGCAGTATCATTGCGGCCATCAGGCAAGCGTAAACCGGAATGTAACTGCTCTTGTGCGAAGGGTGCCTGCTGCCAACGAAAATAGGAGACGACTTCCGCTCCGTGGGCAAATGCCTCCCAACCCCATAGCCTCACCATGCCCGGGAGTGGTGATGGATTGTGTGCTGCCCAGTTGACCGGGCCTGGTTGTTGTTCCATTACCCACCAGCGTCCGCGCCCTGCACCCCGGTACAAATCATGATGCATGGCGGATGAATCAGGATGACCGGTGCGATACCAACGCTGCAAATCTTCGTCGCAATTACCGTCGCGGTCGAGAAAGCCAAGCGGGTAGTTGTCCCAGGTCGCAACATCAAGGTCTTTGGCGACTTTGTAATGGTCAAAGTCAGTGAAGTTGCCCATGTAGTTATGCACCAGAGCGCGGCCCGGAGACAGCTCCCGCAGTATGTCTGTTTGCAGCTTGTTGAAACTTGCCACTTGATCCGAGGAAAATCGCCAAAAAGCAAGCGTATGTGCCGGGTTGGCTTCGGTCACTGTAGACACCGGTAGTTCTATATCAGCAAAGTCATTGTATTCCATGCTCCAGAACACATTGCCCCAGCGTTGATTAAGCTGATCAATGTCTGCATATTGCCGGCTACACCATTGCGAAAATGCGAGCCTGGCTGCTTCTGAATAACTGAAAATCGTGTCGTGGCAGCCGTACTCGTTGTCGGTTTGCCAGGCGACAACCGACGGGTGCCGGCCAAACTGCTTTGCCAGCAATGTCACAATACGTTTGCACTCCTGACGATAGCCTGGTGACGAAAAACAGTAATGGCGTCGCGATCCGAAGCGGCGTTGTTGGCCCCACTGGTCGACGGCCAGTATGTCCGGTGTTTTATCAACCAGCCATTTGGGTGGAGTGGCAGTCGGAGTGCCGAGTACAACTTCCAGCCCGGCGTTGCCGAGACAGTCGATAGAATCCTGCAACCATTGAAATGAAAGCTCGCCGTCAGCCGGCTCAAGCCTGCTCCAGGCGAATTCGCCAATACGGACTACTTTGATACCCATTTCAACCATGCTGGAGGCATGTTCCGCCCACTCGGACCGGGGCCAATGTTCCGGGTAATAACAAACACCAAGTTTCATATCAGACTCTGACTCCGGGCTGGGCAACTCATGCTTGGGTGTCTGCTTGCAGGCTGCACTGTCTCAAAGTATCCGCTGCTGCTTCCGGTTGCACGGGATTGACAATGTTATTTGAGCCAGACTCAAACCCTGCCAGATACTTGAGCGTGTTGGGGTCGCGTAGTGGAGGTTGCATCGCTATATGAAAACACCAGTGCCGGTTACCTGCATACTCATCGCAGGGAGCATTGTGCAGCAGTGAGATATTGGGTGCCGAGCGCTGGAATAATCTATCGTAACGTTGTGCCTGGCGTTGATAGCAATGAGCAAGATCACTCAGTTCAGGATCGCCAAGCTTGTCAATACTGGTGACATGCCTGCGCGGGACGATCCAGGTTTCGTAGGGCATTCTTGCTGCGAACGGAACGATGGTTTTGAAGTGTTCGGTGCCCTCGACGAGCAAATCGGCTTCATACTCCGGGCGGGCGATCAAATCCTGCATCAGGCTTCGGTCGCCGGACGACTGTGCATAATCTGATTGCGCCGCACGCATGCGCTCTGCTGTATCAGTGATAAAGCCGCAGGCATAAATCTGCCCATGCGGGTGTTTGTTGGAAACACCGACTTCCTCACCTTTGTTCTCAAAAATGAGAATTTGCTTTATATGCGGGTCAGCGCTGAGCATCTGATATTCTGATTGCCATAACTTTGCCACCTGCAGCATCTCTCCAGCCGTCAGATCTGCAAGGGTTGCATCATGGCGTTCGCTCCAGCACAAAACCCGGCAACGCCCACTGGCAGAGGCTGTTCGTCTGAGAGGACTATCTCTTGTGTCAGTTGATGTGTCTGACTCGTCTGATTCAGACAGGGCTGCTTTGCTCAGAGATGCAAAGTCGTTTTCAAACGACCATGGGCCCTTGTAGTCGGGGTTGATCTCACCATTTGCACGAGTGATCCGTGGGCACAGATAACAGCTGCTGTCATGTGTTTGTGGTTTGGCAGAATCACCCGCTACGGTTTTTCCGGACCAGGGACGTGCTTGTGATTTTGCTGCGATCAGAACCCATTGCTGAAGTAGAGGTTGCCAGCGTCGTTGATGATTTGATGGCACGGTAACCTTCCTATAATTGAGACTGGCTTGCCGGCAAGATCTGATGCACGCCGGATGCAGGTTCAACCGGGATAAAGCTGGCTTGCAAACCTGTGGCTGCGGTATATTTTGGTGCAAGTTCATCGGCGATGCGTTCTATCGCCGATCGTTTTACCAGGCTCACAACACAACCTCCGAAACCTGCACCAGTGAGTCGTGCGCCGACGATGTCCGGGTCTTGTCGGGCCAGTGATACCAGCGTGTTAAGAGGTGTGCTGGATACCTCATAGTCCTGATCGAGTGATGTATGAGACTCAAACATCAATTCCCCAAAATGTGCGATATCTCCTGCATAGAGTGCGTCGATTGCTCGCAAAACTCTGGCTTGTTCTGTCACTACATGTCGTGCGCGATGGAACTGCACGCTGTGTTCCGGAAAGACGGATTGATGTTGCTGTAGTTGGTCGGGGGTGATCGAGGTCAGTTGTTGTACGGGTAGCCTATCCTGCAGTAAGCGCAGAGCGTTTCCGGTTTCCTCTACGCGTTCGTTGTACTTGGAATCGCTCAGTTCTCGTTGCTGATGGGTGTTTATCAGCAATAGTTGATAGTCGCCAAGGTTTAGCGGTATATGTTCGTGAGAAAGATCGTCGCAATTGAGCTTCATGGCATGACCTTGCTTGCCGCAAGCCACCGCGAACTGGTCCATAATGCCGCACTGCACACCGATGAACTCGTTTTCAGCGCGTTGACAAAGCTGGGCAATTTCGACGTTGCCGAGTTTGTAGTCGAACAAACTGTTTAATGCGGCTGCTGTGACAACCTCCACAGATGCAGAAGATGACAGGCCTGCAGCGCTGGGAATATTGCCGGAATAGTAAAATTGCAGTTTCCCTGCAATCGGCGATGCGCCTTGCTGGATGGTTTGTTGCCATGGGCTGGCGGCTGGCTCTTGAAACTCGCGCAATACCGCCAAAGGATAATTGACCCATTGCGAATCATGTTTTTTGTCTGTTTCGGAAAGCGGGACGCTGCAGTGATAGTCAAAGTTACCGGACGCCAATTCGATACGGCTGCCGGCTTGAATATTGGCGACATCCTCTGTGCTTTGCAAAGGTTCGTGGCGGGCTATCAGCGTGGTGCCTGCATCGATTGCACAGGGAAAGACATGACCGCCATGGTAATCAATATGATCACCGATCAGGTTCACTCTGCCAGGTGCGAAGAACACCTGCAGAGGTTCCGGTGATTCTCCAAAATGAGCAGTAAATTGATCGTATAACTCTTGCATCAGGATTTTCCGGTAGATGGGCTATCCATTGCGTTGCACTCGACAACCAATGCCGCCTGGGCTGGCAGGATGGGCAATGTCAGGCCTATGGTCATCAGCCATTCCCCGCCAAGTTCCGGTGTGGCAGACAGCCAGTCGGGCAGTTTGCGATTGTACGGAGACAGGTGTTGGTAGTGGATAGCTGTCACCTTGTAAACCGTGTTTGCTTCAAGTCCTTGCAGTATCAGGCGTTCGGGCATGACAGAACCAAGGCTGGCTTCGGCAGCGATAGTCCATATCGATTGTTTTTGGTCTGCTGCCACCATACCGTAAACAAACAGTTTTTCCTCGCGGGTATCGATTCTCCAGATCCGGCTATCGGCGATCCAGTGACTGCTGCGCTTGTAAAGTTCGGTATAGGGGAAAAGGACCGACAAGTCGTCCTCATCGAGCAGACGAGTATCCATCTCAAACCCATACTGTCCTTGCAGTGCTATTGCTGCCCGGGTGTGGAGCGAGGTTGACCGCCCGGTCAAGTGCGCTACATTGTGTCCCACGTGTGAGCCCATTATTTCGGGCGGAAAGAACAGACTAAAGCCCTGCTGGATCCGCAGTCGGTCTATCGGATCAATACTGTCAGAGGTCCAGATTCGTCCGGTGTAAGCCAGAATTCCAAAGTCGGCCCTCGCCCCACCTGATGCACAACTTTCGATTTCGAGCTCGGGGAATCGACGGTTTATCTGTTCCAGCAGATTGTAGACACTGCTCACTTGTCTGCTGGTTGCAGCTTGCCCGTCATTGCCGGCGAACAGCAAGTCCCGATTCATGTCCCATTTAATGTAATCGATGTTGTATTCGCTAACCAATGCTTCAATGCTTTGGAACAAATACGATTGCACCTCTGGAAGAGTGAGGTTTAACACCAACTGATGGCGTGCAAGAGGTGTCTCGTAACCCTCGACGTGGAGTGCCCATTCAGGATGTTCGCGGTATAACTTGCTATCCGGATTGACCATTTCAGGTTCAATCCACAATCCGAATTGCATGCCTTTGGCGCGCACGTGATCAACGAGGGGGTGCAGACCCTCGGGGTAAATGCCGGTATCCACTCTCCAGTCGCCCAGCCCGGCTGTGTCATTTCGCCGACCTTCAAACCATCCATCGTCGAGTACAAATCGTTCTGCTCCGGCTATATGTGCGGCGTCTACCAGGTCGCATAGCTGTTGCGTTGAATGCTCAAAGTAAAGTGCTTCCCAACTGTTGGCATGTACCGGGCGCGCGGTTCTGGTCCATGCCGGCAGGATCTCGGTTCTGGCGAATTGATGAAAGCGATGCGACATCTCGGTGAGACCAACGGCTACGCAGGCGTGTGCAACGGGAGAGCGCATGGATTGACCTGGTGCGATGCTGATTTCACCGGGCAGATAGCTGCAGCCAGCTTGCACATAGGCGCTGCCGTCAGATAATCGTTCGACTATAAGCCGATAGTTACCGCTGTAGGCGAGGTGTATTCCAAGAACCGAACCCGACTGCTCATTGAAACCCGGCTCCCCGCAGACGCAGCCCGGGAAATGCTCATGACTGGTTCTGCCTGCGAAATTCTCGATACGGGTCTGGTTATAACCTATTGCAGTTCTGCTGGTTTGAAACTCCAGACCCCAGCGGCCGTTGAGTGTTAATTGTTCGGCGAAAGAATCCGGTAAGGGCAGGGTACAGGCGGCCAGCCAATCAATTTGCAGTGTTTCAGAGCCATGATTGACCAGTTCTGTCGCGATAGACAAGACCGAGCAGCTTGAGTCAAGTTGATAGGTTTGAGTCACTGATAGCTCGGCGACCGGGTCGTGCAGGACAATTTTCAAGACATCCTTGCTGTGCGAGATGTTCCGGGTCGAGAAGCTTGCACTGAAGCGTTGCCCGTTCGAATGGGCTGCCAGCGCCGGGCTGGCCATATGGCCTGGTCCGGGAAATAGACTCAACCTTTCCGGATGATCAAGCTTTGCATGTGCTACGGGTAAATCAACGCAGCTGAGTAGTTGATCATCTGTAACTGTAGCCGTGCTGTTGCCAATGTCATCTGCAAGCTTGCGTCCATACCACAGCATGCTGGGTGCACCGGTCTGTTCCGCAAACAGTACCGAGCATTCATTGCTGTCCAATCTGTGTATCTTGTTGCCAGGCATAGAGGGATAGTCTCGAATGACATGCCAATTCATGTCATGTTTCGCAAGGGACCACAGCAGTATGGCTGGTTGTGGTCGGCATGATCCGTCGTTCCAGAGTATTTCGGGTTTATCAGAGTATTACGTGTTTATCAGAGTATTCTAGGGCCACACTCCAAATCGCACCACCACTATAAGCGTCAGTGACCTGTTGTTGATGAATCGCGGTGCTGTTAATCGATGGTTTGGCTATGCCCCGCCGTCTCTGAATAGAAAAGGCGGGGTCTGAATTTCTTTGGGGACGTTTTTCTGATCCGCTTGTTTGGTCCGCTTGTCTTGTCAGCGATTCTGGCTAGGAGTCCAGTTTGTTTCGCACATCATCCAGCGCTGCCTGAACGGCATCGAACATCTCGTCTATTTGATGATCTTCGATAATCAGTGGCGGGCAAAACGCGACCCCGTCACCCGGGGTTGCCCGTACCAGCACGTTGTGCGCTCGGGCTGCGTTCATGATCTGTGCAGCGACCTTGTCGCTAACCGGGAACTGTTCTTTGCTGTGTTTGTCTTTGACAATTTCGATAGCGCCAATCAGCCCGACAGAGCGACTTTGTCCAACCAGAGAATGGTTTTGCAGTGCTGCGATTCGTTCTTCAAAACGCGTCGATCGTGCTTTTACCCAGTTTACGATATCCGTTTCCTGATAGATCTTGAGTGTTTCCAGTGCAACCGCCGCTGATACCGGATGGCCACCATAGGTATTGCCGGTACCAAACATACCGAGTTCATCGCTGTATTGGGCCAGAGCCTGATAGATTTCGTCAGTGAGCAATACAGCGCCTATCGGCAGGTAGGCTGAGGACAGCTGCTTGGCCACAGTGATGATATCCGGCTTTATGTCATAGGTTTCGCAGCCCCACATGTTACCGGTACGGCCGAAGCCACAAATGACTTCGTCTGCGACAAACAGGATGTCGTATTTTTTCAGCACGGCTTGCACTTTGGAAAAGTAGCCGGCCGGCGGCATGATGGCACCACCCGCGCCCATCACCGGTTCGGCAATAAATGCGGCAACTGTATCGGGGTCGGCATCGATAATTTCCTGTTCGAGTTGTCGCGCCAGTCGGGTTGAAAATTCTTCTTCGGTTTCATTCTCAAGGGCACAACGATAGTGATGAGGTGTTTCAGTGTAGATTACGTCGATCATGGGTAAATCGAAGCCATCTTGCGCGTAGGGCAAGGCGGTCAGGCTGCCGGCGGCCACTGTGATGCCGTGATAGGCACGTTTGCGAGCGATAAACTTCTTTTTCTGTTTTCGACCCAGGGCGTTGTTGTAATACCAGACAATTTTAATGGCCGAGTCAACGGCTTCTGAACCCGAGTTCACGAAGTAGGCTCGTGCAATATCGGCAGGTGCAAGAGATACCAGTTTTTCTGCAAGTTCAATTGCCGGGACGTTGGCTCTGTGAGTAAAAGTATGTGAATAGGGCATATCCATCATTTGCCGGGTTGCAGCGTCGACCAGACGCTTTTCGCTAAAACCCAGCGATGTACACCAAAGGCCTGCCATACCCTCGATGTGGCGATTACCCTGATCATCCCACACGTAGATGCCTTCACCTTTCTCGATGATGAGTGGCCCGGTTTCCTCGTGTACCTTGAGATTGGTGTAGGGGTGTAGCGAAAACTTCTTGTCTACTTCAGCGAGTGAGCTGCCCATATGTTTTTCTCCAATCAAACTGCAGCAACAGATGTCACGCAATTTATCTACTGTGTTGGTTTGCCGCGCCAGCATTGTCACACGGTTAAGCCTGTGCCGCCCCTATTGTGCCGCCCATGTTGTGCCGCCCGTGTGTTGTGCCGCCCGTGTGCTGTGTCCGATCCCGGATTGGCTCAAACCGGATTGGCTTAAAGATGCCAACCCTGTTTGATGAGAACCAGTCGCCCCTGCCGCACCGTCGCGTCATGAGTGACGCCTGGTTAGATGCTAAGATTACAACATATCGCTAAAACGGGTGAGAAAATGTCTACTCCTGCGTTACAGCCGCTGAAACACGAAAACAAGCCTGCTACCGATAGCCTTGCCGCTGCGATGCAAGCTCTCAAGCTTATGTTGGGTGATCGGTATTCTGTTTCGGAATCTGTACGTCTGGTGCATGGTAAAGGCGAAGCCTGGCATGCGCCGCAGTTGCCCGACTGCGTTTGTTTTCCGGAATCGACTGACGAGGTTTCAAGAATCGTCAAAATATGTGCTGAGCATCGCATTCCGGTGATACCGTTTGGAGTCGGTACCAGTCTTGAGGGTCACACGATTGCACCGCTGGGTGGAGTCAGTATTGACCTGGGACGTATGAATCAGGTTCTGCAGGTGCACCCCGCCGATATGGATTGTCGGGTCCAGGCCGGGGTAACACGCAAGCAACTCAATCAGGCCATTCGCGACACCGGACTGTTTTTTCCGATTGATCCCGGAGCTGATGCGACACTCGGCGGCATGACGGCCACCCGCGCGTCTGGTACCAATGCTGTTCGCTATGGCACGATGAAAGACAATGTGATGTCGTTGACGCTGGTCAATGCCGCCGGTGAAATTGTACAAACTGGCGGGCGTGCAAAAAAATCCTCTGCCGGGTACGACCTCACCCGACTCATGGTTGGGTCGGAGGGCACACTCGGGGTGATCACGGAAATTGGTCTGCGATTGCATGGCATGCCTGAGGCCATGATGGCGGCAGTGGCAACTTTTCCGGATCTGGGGTCTGCGGTTGCGACGGTGATGGATACGATTCAGGTGGGGCTGCCCATTGCACGCATCGAACTGGTAGATCGCGATACAGTCCAGGCGATCAATAGTTACAGCAAGACAGATTACCCAGTGCGCGACACGCTGTTTCTGGAATTCCATGGTTCTGAACGATATGTTGAGGAGCAAGTTGAGCTTTTTGTCGAGCTGGCCGGTTCTCACGGCGGGAGTGACCTGGAATGGGCGCGGCACGAGGAAGACCGCAACAATCTCTGGCAGGCCCGTCATGATGCCTATCTGGCTATCCTGGCGAAATACCCGGGAACACAGGGGTTCACAACCGATGTCTGCGTGCCGATTTCAAACCTCGCAGAAATCATAGAATTTATAAAAGCGGTGCTGGTCGATAGCTCTCTCGAAGGGCACATCCTGGGACATGCCGGGGATGGAAATTTTCATATTGTTTTTTGTATTGATCCGGAGATATCAGCACAGGTAGACGAAGTATATCGGGTAAACGATCTACTGATAGACAAGGCCCTCGAGATGGAAGGCACTTGTACCGGCGAGCACGGTATCGGTTTCGGAAAACTGAAATACATGAGGCGTGAACATGGGGATGAAGCTATTGCCATGATGCAAGCGGTAAAAAAAGGCCTTGATCCCGATAACATCATGAATCCCGGCAAGACCGTGACTGCTTGATATTCGACCTGCTGGATGACCCATCCCCAGTGGATGATTTTTTTCTAGTGGATTTTTTTCACTAGTGGATGATTTTTTCCGAATTCAGCAGATCATCCTGCTTGTAGCGGCTGTTGCTCTCTTGTTGTGACAATACCCGCCCGGTAAAATTCTGTTGCGTTGTCACTGTGGACGCGATACTGGTTTGGCAACTGCCTGTATCTACATAGTCAAGAGCTGCTTGCAGCATACTCTCATTCGGGTTGCCCAATGCGAAATCAACGTTATCGCCGGCAGCGCAATTCGCCGGAATTCCTTCGAAGTAATCACCGACGCCATTGGCATTGACGAATCTGATACGTAAGGCGTTCATCGCTTTGCCACAGGCTTCATGCGGTGCGCTTCCGTAGGGCTTGCCACAGGTCGTGCCACCGATTTGCACAACTTCGACAAACGGTTTGAGCCCGTTAATAATCATTTCAGATGCTGAGCAGGTATCGTCCGTACTGAGCACAATTACGCGGGACAGGCTTAGAGCATTGTCCTCAACCACCATATTGAACGGCTCGTTGAAATCCGAGTACTTGTCGTTCCAGGATATTTCGGCAAAAACATCTCCGGCGAACGAGGGGCCTGCGATTTTGCTCGCCAGCTTGTTCGCAACGGATATTCTTCCACCACCGTTGTATCGCATATCAAGCACCAGATCAGTGACCTGCTGTTCGCGAAAGGAATCGAATGCCTCGTCCAATTCAGCATTGGAGGTTTCCAGAAAACTGGTAAAGGCAAGATAACCCACCTTGTTAGATCCAACCGGTAATACGCTGGCATCGAGGACGGTATCCAGCGGGAAGGTCTCTTTGGTGACTGCGACGGTGCGTGTTTCGCCTGTGGTGTCCAGTACCGTCAACTGCACGGTAACCACATCATCGCCAGTGCCCAGAAAGCTGTCCCATTGCGCGGCAGTCATATCCAGTGGGTTCACACCATTAATGGCAAGAAGGAAATCGCCGCGCTGGACATTTTGCTCAGCCACCGGCGATCTTGGGTAGACGAATGCAAAGCGGACGTCGGATTGTGACGTGCGTAGCAATCTCCATCCAAAGCCAAACAGTTGTCCCTCATCAAAAAAGGCGCTGGATGCGGCAGCGTCGGTAATGTAGCTGAAGCGGTCGAATGGTTTGACCTGCAAATCGTCAATCAGTGTCTGCAAGTCAGAATAGCCCTCCAGCGACACAACAGGAACCTGGTCATAAAAAAGGTAGTAATCACGCATGTTGGCGTCCACCCATTGGCGCATATCGGAGATGTCGCAAGAAAGCGGTTGCAGCGGGTAGTTTCGAGTGGGTAAAGCGCTCTGCACCGTATTGTCGGTGGGCTGTGAAGTGCTGCTATTCGAGTCGTTGGTGCTACTGGCATCACCGGCTGCTCCGCCGGATGAAGAGCTGCCGCCAACACAACCAGCGAGTATCAATCCGGATAAACAACAGCTGACGCGCAGGCCCTTGCGGATCCAATTGCCGAACCTGGCTTTTTTGTGGACTGGAGCTAGGAAGCTGCTTTGGACGAAAGTCATGGCTGGATCTCTGGCGGTAAACGGCGTGGCTATGGGATTAACGGCCAAGAACGGTAACAGTTGATGGGCAAGGGGCGATTGTCTGTCACTGGTCAGGTAGTACGAGGGTATTTGAGGCCCGGATCATGAAGCGATTGCAAGATAAAGGATACACGAAACAGGCCGTTACCTTATACATGAAGGAAGAGGAACCAATCGGCGCAAGGCAGGCGCGCTCCAGGTATTGCGGATCATGAAAAGCATACTTCTGGTTGACGATCAGGCTCATGTGTTGCGAGTTGTCAAACTCAGCCTCGATCGAAACGGGTTTGAAGTGGACACCGCCCTTGGGGGAAATATTGCCCTGCAGATGATGCTTGAGCGACCCTATGATGTGGTGATTACCGCATCTGATATGCCGTCGATGACGGGCAGGCAACTGTGCGAATCCATTCAACGAGATTTTTCCGAAGCCTTGCCCCTGGTTTTTGTTCTAGTCAATGATGATACCGACCAGGAAGCACTTTGGTCGAACTCAATGCAGATGACCGAATTAGTTGAAAAACCGATGAGTTTGCGTTGGCTGGTGGCCAGGCTGAATGAATATTTTGGCCACTATGACAGAGTCTCAAACGGTTAAGAAACTCTTGGCGTTTCCGACGCTGGTCAGCCTCTGCGCATTGATTCCCGCTACATGCCCGGCGCAGCCTTTCCCTGAGTACTTGTCTGATCGGCTGGCGGAGCTGGCCAGTTCTTATCCCGCGTGTTTTTAACGACCCCTGTTTTTCATCGTCATGTAAATATTGGCGGGTATTGTTAAGAGCGCTGCGCCCAGTGCCGCAGCAATTAGGGCCCCGGTCATATTTCCGCCGGCCGTGATGTCGAGAACGTCCCTGACCCACAGCCCAAAAAACGAGCCCAGTATGCCCAGCACTATGTTGGGTGCCATACGCATCGGGTTTGACGTGAACACGAAGGTCGTCAGGCAACCTATCACCAAGCCTACGACGATAAATATGTAGGGTCCGAAAATTCTCATTTGTTGTCTCTTTGTCTAGTGTCTCTGGGTCTGGTGTTTCTGGGTCCGGTGTTTCTGGGTCTGGCGGTAGTCCGGACAGTCAGCCGCGCCTGAGCCGTGTTGGTCCCTGACGGGACACAATTTTCCATTGATGGACAATTCTACCCAATGACCGAGTGTAACTCAGTCACGCCAATTCACAGAGCCAAGGTTGACAGTATACTGCCTTAATGGTGCTGCCTGCGGGGCGACGATCACACATCCAAAGCGCTTGCGGTTTGACACCATTATTCCTGAAATTTCGTTGTTTGCAGCGATGCAACCGGTACTTTGATTCCGATCGCTGCCTACCTCTCCCGGTGGGTTATCGGGAGTCAAACTGTTGGAGAAAAAGAGCAGTGGCTAAAGCAATACATTCAATGATCAGGGTGCTTGACGAGCAGCGGTCAATTGAGTTTTACAAAAAAGCGTTCGATCTTGATGTGGCTGACCGGTTGGACTTTGAAACCTTTACGCTTGTTTATCTGAGTAACAGCGAGTGTGAATTTGAACTGGAGCTGACCATAAACAAAGATCAGACTGAAGCTTACGATCTGGGCAATGGATACGGACATCTGGCAGTCAGTGTTGATGATTTGGAGTCAGAGCATGGCAAGATAGCAAAACTTGGATTTGATCCAGGCGATATTGTCGAATTTGAGCGAGATGGTTCACTGTTGGCCAAATTCTTTTTTATCAAAGACCCTGACGGTTATGACATAGAGGTACTGCAGCGTCACGGTCGGTTTAACTAGCTATGGGGAACCTCTGATTTAGTCAGTGGTTCCCGGTTTGGCACAAGGACGTGCCAACAAATACAGCGTATCTGGG
>CALFCE010000039.1 GCA_937951215.1 uncultured Granulosicoccaceae bacterium | reverse complement strand
GATCCGTCTTCAAATTCGACTTCCCAAGCTTCTAATTCGCCGTTTATATTTAACCAGCCCTCTACCTCTACACGAGAATTTAGTTGGAGTTGTGATCGATCCCCATCTCTAAATCGTGTGTCAGGCGATACAACGACTGTGGTACTACCGAGCTCGAAGACATCGTCGGAAATGATCCGAGTAACAAATGACTCTATTTCAACTTCCGTAAATGGTGAGTATGAGGGGGTAGAGTCATTCTCAGAAACCGACAAGACGTCCCGGTGCTGTTTAAGCTTAGTTGCACTCAAAAAGAGCGATCCTGGTTCGTACGAGCGAATTTCATCTTTCACTACGATATATTGTCCATCTTGCAAAGTGGTTGCGGAGATGTCATCAAGACGTGCATTTTTATAGTTAACTAAAAGCTCACCAATAACAAAAGTTCGATCTGCTTTATTAAGTTGTGAAATGGGGCCTTGCAACTCGTAGGCGTTAGGTTGAGATTGGTTTTGCTCGACAAAACTTGCATGTAAAACCCCAAAATTATCCCGTAGGCCACTGACTTCAACTATTTCGCCAACGCTGATGGCACCAGTACCAGAATCATCAAACGACGTGCCAGAAGAAATGAGTACTGTTTGACCCATGATGACAAGATTTCCATTGGTATCCACCGCGTCAACGGGGCCTTTAACATCCACTTGATAGTGTATTTCTTTGGCAACACCGTTTTGACGCTGCAATATGACCGTCATACCGCTCTTTAAAACCGACTGATCAACTATCTGACTATCTGCGTATACCGCCGCCCCTGATATAGAAATGTGCCGGCCATTAACCGACAAGGTATTCGATGCTGTAACAGTGCCGTGGGTAACTATTTGGTGGTTTGGTGAAAGGCTACCATTTGAAGGATTACTGGAATTGCTGCAGCCGGACAGTATGGCCGTAAGAGCCACGGACGCCAGCAAACCAGCTGAACCGTGTAGTTGATGACTAGTACTCATGTTGAAACCTCAAAGAATGTGGTGCCTCCACAGAAATAACTATAACGGAAAAAAATCCGATATACAAATAAATCGGAAATAAATCCGATATATTTAGTGCTCATTTAGAAAATCCGATACAAATCACGATTAAATCAGCGTTGCTCAAGGCGCAGGTTCACAAATAGATTAGAGTTGATGGCGATTTCGCTGCTTCTGCAATCCATATTGCAATAGATTGCTATTTTGTCAGCAAGAGCTGTTAATTCATGAGGAGGTATCGAGCGGTTTCGCGGCGCTCCACGCAGAAGGCAAAGTTAAGACGGTTATGAATAAGCGATAACGTGGATACTAAAAATATATTGTCGAGGATACGCAATATTGACAAAGCACGAGAATTCTGGTCACTGCCTGATTTTAATTGGATAAACAACGACTAGCGATACGAGCTCGGATCAGGAATGCAAAAGATTCAGCTTATCATTCTAACGAGCCAAATGCGTACTTCGCGAGAAGGTGTCTATGAAGTCGGAGATGTCACCGGCTCGGATCCATTTGTATGCATAGCCGCATTTGGTGCGAAGATCTCTGCGCGTAATGCTATGAACGGTAACTCGCACACGTATGACGACGCCGTGATACCAGCCGTTGTATTCATAGATCCTCAAGTGGCTAGTGTCGGGTTGGCAGAAGCACGAGCAATATCGAAAGGTATGGCGTTGGAAAATCCAACTTAATCCTGACTAAACCTGTTGGCCATCGAATACAACAACAAGCCAAGCACAGCCAGCGCCAACAATACCAGCAACAGTAAGTCATATCCGCCGGCACGCCATATCAATGATCCAAGCCACGGTGAGCTGGCGCTGCCGCTGTGATACACAAAAGCCAGCAGCCCGGATTTGGTGCCGAAGGCTGTACCTCCCAGAAACTGACGGGCGATGATCGGGCGAATAATGCTGACGATGCCGTAGCCACCGCCAAACAAGGGTGCGAAAAAGAGCAGTAGCAAGGGTGTGTAGGAAGTGCCAACCAGCACCACCACAGACAGCCCGATACAGACAAAGCAAATACACGCGATCATATGATTGCTTAGCCGCTTTTCGAACGACATGATCAACAGCCTGCCTGCCACCTGCATTGGCCCGATGGATGACACCGTGGCCACCGCAATGCGTGGATCGATGGTGCGTTCACTGAGCATGGGAAGCAAATGGTGCAAGGTTGCACCATGAGTCACGGCCAGCAGTGCAAAACTGACGGCCAGCATCCAGAACACCTTTGATTGAATAAAATGGTAACGACTGCTTGCAGGCAACTGTTGCTGGTTAGGCAACTTGTCAGTTGCCTGCGTGGAATCAAAATTATCGGGTGGTGATTCTCTCGCGATACGCTCGGTGTCACTTGAGCCGAGCCAGAGTAGCGGGGTGGCAATAAAAACAACCACCAATCCAAATATTTGTACCGTCTGTTCCCAACCCAGCAGATCAGACAGGAAATGAGCTGCAGGAAACGAGAGTGTTCCTGCGAAACCGGCGATCAGAGTGACATGAATAATCGCCCGCCTCGCATTGACTCCCCGAGCTCTGGTGATCAATGCAAAGGTTGGTTCATAAAGACAGCCTGCCATGCACAGCCCGATGATTACCCACAAGCTGTAAAAACCGGTCAGCGTGGTGACCTGAGACAGGGCAGCGACGCACAAGCCCGCAATCACTGCACTGGCCGCCATCATAACCGGACCGTAGCCAGCATCAATCAAGCGTCCATTAAAGGGAGCGGCGAACGCCGATGCAAACATGGCAATCATAAAGGCTGCGGTCAGATCTGCTCTGGACCAGCCAAACGAGGCCTCCCATTGCAACAGCAGCGCCGGGAACACATAGTAAATACCTGCCCAAACCAGAAGCTGGCCGACAGCCAGATAGAGGGTTTCGCGGGATATTGGCATACGTTTCCGGCAGCGGCGGGCAAGGGTACTCGTGGCCTTGAATATATTACAGGAATATTCTGCGGTCGCCATCAACCCGTGGTCGTTCTTTGCTAGAATATTGTGATAAAAAACGGGAGTTTTATTAAATGGTTCCGGCAAACGAAGCACTGCAACGCTTGATTGAAGGAAACAAACGCTTTGTCGCTGGTGAGCGAAGTGATGATGCGTTGGCAAGCCAGGCAAAGCGCGATGCGCTGGTTGCGGGTCAGGCCCCGTTCGCCATCATCCTCGGTTGCTCCGATTCACGGGTACCGGCTGAACTGGTTTTTGATCAGGGTCTGGGCGACCTGTTTGTTATTCGGGTGGCAGGTAATGTTGTTGCACCAACGCAGATTGAAAGCATTGAATTTTCTGCCGAAGCTCATCAGGCAAAACTGGTTGTCGTACTCGGCCACACGCACTGTGCTGCTATCTCGGCAACACTGGAACAATTGGATCAGCCGCAGGAGAGTCGTTCCCCCAAATTGGGCTCCATTATTGACTGTATCAGGCCTGCGCTTGCGACCCTTCATGAAACGGACCTGCGTGACCAGCCCGAGGAACTGCTCAAACAGGCAGTTAGAGCTAACGTGCGGGCCTGTGCTGATCGCTTGCGACACGGCTCGAAGTTGCTTGAAGACCTCTGCAACAATCATGATTTGTTGATTGTCGGTGCCGAGTATTCTCTCGAATCCGGTGAGGTGGATTTCTTTGAAGGCTTGCCGGAAGATTAATCAGCTGAGTTATTGTTATAGCCATGCTGGCATCTGATACCCGTTGAAACACATCCGATAAAATGCAGTCCATGCATCCACTCATCGCGCTGTGGTCTCATCCACGCTGCATGTCAACCGTCACCGAACGGGTTATGCGCGAGCGCGGTGATTTCAGGGTTTTTCACGAGCCGTTTCTTGCTTACCATTATTTGCATCTGCAGGCTGACGAGATGCCGATGCTCGATCAGGACTACGAAGGCCCGAGAACTTACGAATCGATACGCGAACTGTTGTTATCGGCTGCTGCAGACGAGCCGGTTTTTTTCAAGGACATGAGCTATTTTGTGGTTGATCGTCTGCTCGGTGATAATGAGTTCTGCCAACGTATCACGCCACTGTTTCTGATTCGCGATCCCAAAGCCTCCATCGCGTCTTATTTTGAGTTGGACCCCGAGGTAAGCTGCACCGAAATCGGGCTTGATGCGCAATGGCAGCATTATCTGCATTTGAAAACAGTAGTGAAACAAGAACCGCTAGTGATAAACGCTGAGGCCATAGCTGCAGATCCGGTGGCGGTGTTTGCCAGATTGTGGGAGCAGCTGGGTCTCGAGGTCATCGAGTCAGCGCTGCATTGGCAAGCAGATGAGATGCCGAAGGAATGGGCTTATGTGCAAGGCTGGCATGGCAAGGTGCTGGCCTCGACCGGAATTCATCAACCGCAACAGAGACCCGATAGTCGTTTTCTGCAGGCGACGGCAGCTGCACCGCATCTGCATGGGTATCTGGAGCATCACCAGCCGTACTATCAGAAGTTGCTGGACGTATCAATGGCGCAGGGTTGGCTTTGACAGGACACACCTGGGTTGATTGACTTTTGCCGGATTTGCGGACACGCTTGCCTGTCACACTTTCGGACGGAACCCTAATCCTGGTTCGTCCCCGGTATTGGAATCATCGTCATGTCACAAGAAACTTTTCTGTTAACCGGATCCATGGGCTGTATTGGCTCGTGGGTGTTGCGCCTGTTGCTGGATGAAGGTGTCAAGGTAATAGCGACAGACCTTGATCCGGAGCCGGT
>CALFCE010000038.1 GCA_937951215.1 uncultured Granulosicoccaceae bacterium | reverse complement strand
TGTCGCCAATAGTGTTCGTCAATCATTTAAAGAACAAGGCGTGGAGCCTCTTTTCACTATTGTCGGTGCAGGCGACAATGGCGCATTCCCGCATCACCACACCGGCAACACGCAAATTAAAAGCGGTGATGTGATTGTTATGGATATTGGCGGCGGCATGGATGGATATTCCAGTGATATAACACGCATGGTATCGATGGGGCCTCCATCCGATGAGTATCTTAAAATCCACTCCATCGTCGAAGCCGCTGTGCAGGCAGCACTGGCCGCCGCCAAGCCAGGAGTGAAAGCGCATGTCGTTGATGATGCTGCAAGACAAGTCATCACCGAGGCTGGGTATGGCGACTATTTTGTCCACCGAACCGGGCACGGTATGGGCGTTGAAGTACACGAAACACCGTATATCACCTCTTCATCTCAAACCGTGCTGGACGAAGGTATGGTCTTCTCTATTGAGCCGGGTATCTACCTCCCCGGTAAATTCGGTCTAAGATTGGAAGATATTGTCATCTTGAGAAATGACGGACCGGAGATTTTTTCAAACTTGCCGCGTGATCTGCACATCATTGACAATTGATCGATGGATCAGAATTTGTTTTAGCAGGCCTAAACCCGATTCTGAGCTGGACGTTGTACGCCCTTCGATCACGCATTTTACATCCGTGAAACTTGCGGGCGATGGCAACAGCCTCTACAAAGATAATATTGGCTGCCCAAGTATTTCCAGTTCTGGCTCAATCCCGTGCCCCGGGGCGTCCCCGATCTTGATTGTGCCCTGGTTTCGTACCGGGCCTTTGGAATCCAGACGAGGAGACACATAACTCGACAGATCACACACGTTCAGCAGTGTAGAGGCTGATGTTGACGTCGCCAGATGCAAGGCGGTTGCGGTCGTAATGTCAGAACCCCAGGTATCTTCGATACACATCTTCACCCCGAGATGCTCGCATAAATCACGTGCCCGCCTCATATTACTCAGGCCACCAAATTTAGACAGCTTGAGCGCTACAGCATCCATGCAGCCAAGGTCATGCGCTTTCAATAATGAAGTTAGATCATGTGCATTTTCATCAATTTTCATAGGTAAGCCACTGCTTCTTTTTACGTTGGCGCACTCTTCCAATGAGGCACAAGGCTGTTCAAGCATCACATCAAGATGAGCCACTGCACGGGCCACCCGCACTGCTTCAAGCTGGCTGGCACCGCAATTCCAGTCTCCATAAACCAGCGGGCCATCACCTACAGCTTCGCGGACTTGTGTTAATCGTTCAACATCAGCTTGCCAGTCGGCGTCGGCCCCCAATTTCACTTGAAATTGCTGAATGCCTTGACCCTGCGCGGTAGCCGCAATCTTTGCCATCTGTGCTGGCTCTATACAGGTGATGGAATGATACAAAGGCAAGGCCTCATTCTGCCTGCCACCAAGCAACCGATACAGAGGTAGAGAAGCGGCTTTCGAAGAAAGATCCCACAGGGCGGTATCCACTGCCGATTTCGCATATTCATGACCAGGCAAAAACTTGTCGAGTTTTTGCATTAACGCATCAGGGCCAATCGGATCCGCGCCCAGTAACACCATAGCCATCTCCTTGACAGCGGGCTTTACACCGTTGGCATAGGCAGGCAAATAATGCGGGATCGGGCATACTTCTCCCCACCCACAAAGTCCGGTATCGGTTTGCAGGCGAAGAACGATAGAGTCAACCGTGTCGCATTGTTTACCATCAGCCATGTAATAGGTTTCGTGGCTTTTTAATGGCACCTTCCACAACGTAATATTCTGAATTTTCATTCAACGTTACCCTGCACAGGTGTTTCAGAACCCGCAATACGGTGTGCATACAGGCGGTCAAAGTGCGGTTTCATTCTTCGATGCACTTGTCGAACGCGATCCGGTAAATCATCCAATTCAACATACCGGCGTTTTTGTTTGGTGAGCCCGGTCGATTGTTTCAGGTTTTCATGAAACGATCCTCCATCCCACCAGCTGTAGTCTTCAGTGGCAGCACCCGGTTCCCAGCTGAGTGCACTTTCAATAAACGGGATTTCAACACTGTCGCAAAAAGCCCTGACCATGTTGTGCGGATCTTCCAGAATATCTGCGCTGTCAAATACCGGTGGCGGGTGCCCCTGCAGGGCTGTAAGCAGGTCAAACAAGGCACGTTGTTCTGGAAAACCGACTTCGCCTTCATCAAAATCAGGCCATTTGTTGTACAAAGAACTGAGGGTTAAAGCTGGATCACGTATCAGGAAAGCATGGGTAAATCGTGACAGGAAAGCTTCGTCCCACATATGATTGATATAGTGCGGGAAGTCTTTAATAAAAACTGGTTTCTCTCGGGCCCTGCTCTGGATGTCATGCCACACGCTGTCCAATGTTAAACCGGGGGTTACCTTGTCCCGGCTGGTCCAGCGATGCCACAACGGTTCCTCCCCTTGATACCAGGCTTCGCCAAACGGCTCGTGCAAGCAGTCAAGATCCCCTCTTTGTCGCATCATCCACTCAAAGGCTGTCGAGGTCGATCGGGGCACAGCCCATAATGCAATTATCTTATGCATTAAAGCGTTTCCAGTGCATTAAAGCGTTTCCAGCAGCTGGCCGTATTGCCCGTTCGGCGCAAGTGACAAGGTTTTGAAGATACGCCAATAAAGCGCAGTATCGTGTGCGATGACAGGTTTTCCCAAAAGTGATTCAAGTTCGACGGTTTGATGCAACATTCTTTGTGGCAGCCCACCGGGGCCGCTGCGAAAGTTACACATGCCATTGGCAAGATAGGCATCGGCTTGTGGAGCCTTGTCCGCAACATATTCAAAGCTTTTTTTCGCCAGATCAGCATCAAATATCCAGCGCCGGGCATTAACTTGTTCCTGCGATTCAAACCAACCCTGATCCACGAAGTTACCAGCCCACACCACATCAAACCCGGCCTCTTGCAGAAACCCTACGGTTCCACGCCACCATTCCGGCCAGTGATAAACCGCATTTAACGCAATTTTTTCAACATTCATCTCATGCAGCGCCTCAACCATGGCGTACCCTGCCATATGAAGCGGAACTCCATATTTATCTTCGATACTCGTACAAAATTCGTGGATACCATTGACGCCAAGGCCACTGGCATGTACCCAATTCGACCCTACCTGACCACAAACATCAGCCCCGTTGTTTGCCATACACTGCACGTAATCATCCAGCAGCTCAAAATTCTGTTTGCGTTGGTTTAACTGATGCTCGTAACCGGGAACATGCAACATCCACCCATGAACACCCACAGTGTCCGGACTGATCTTCGAAAAATCTGTCGGGGCAGCATCCCAATCGTGCGGTGGACAGGTAAATCCTACCTGGTGTGGAAACAATTTTTGATCTTCTGTCCACTGCTCGGGCATTGAAAAAGGTTCATTCATCATTGTTCCGTATTGACTATGGCAACCAACGCTGATCCTGTTTGTGGCTATGTGCCGGTGCTGTATTAATTACCCAAACTACACCGTGTATTTTGCACTTTGTATTGCTCTCTTTGATTTCTGCACTACCCTGTTCTTTTAGCTGCGGTCAATCACGCTTTGGGCTTTTCATTCAATGGATCATAAGCCGCTTCCGTCAACACCATGGCTGCACGGGCATGACCAGCAATAACTACCGTTAACGAAGTGTCACTACTGGCAGCTTCGGGTTTGAGATAGGCAAACGCCAATACCTTGTCTACAGTAGGGCTATATACAATCGAGGCAATGGTTCCGACAACATCACCATTTTGCAGCACCGCTTCACCACCATGGCCATCGTTAACACCATCTGGCTCAATTGATAGATATGCACAACACCACTTCAGGGGTTGATTCTGTGATTCAACGGTCGCGGGCTTTCCTACAAAGTCTTTGTCCAATTTGACAAACCGCATAACATCCGCCTCTGGCAAAGTCACCTCGTTGGTCAGCTCCCCGGCACCTTTAAACATTTTCTCCATACGCATAATGTTCATGGCAAACGACCCGTAATTCACAATGCCGTGGTCCCTCCCGGCTTTCCAAATAGCATCATAAACGGCAAGCAAATGCTCTCGCGGTACGTGGATTTCCCAACCCAGCTCACCGGCATAGGACAAACGCATCGCCCAACACTCATGCCCCGCTATGTCGATTGATCTGGCACTCAGCCAGCGGAAATTCTCGTTATCCAGCAATGCATCAGTACAGTTCGCCAACACCTTGCGAGCAGCTGGACCGTTGATGGCCAAAGCTCCCCAGTCATCAGACAGATTACGCACGGACACCTGTGAAGAACCCGTGTAGAAAACAAGATGGTCGATCAGACGCTGTTCGAAAAATGCAGCACAGACAATGTAGTAGCGATCGGTAGCAAGACGCACCACGGTGGCCTCAAGTTCAATGCGCCCTCCTTCATTCAGGAAATGCGTTAGAACAATGCCACCGGTTTTTTGCGGTAGTTTGTTCGCCACCAAACCATCGAGAAACAACGTGGCATCCCGACCAGCGACCTCTACTTTGGTAAACGCACAAATATCCATCACGCCAACGCCCGTGCGCACCGCTTGCACCTCTTTTTCCAGAATGGGGTGAACCGCGTTGCGTTTGAACGAGTATTGATCCTGCTGGGGAAAACCATCCAGCGCAAACCAGCGAGGTCGCTCGTGACCGTAGACTTCTTCAAACACCGCACCGTTTGCTTGCAGTCGTTTATAGAGTGGAGACGGCTTTACTGGTCGTCCGGCCAGCCGGTTGAAATGCGGATAAGGAATTTCATGGCGCAGGCAATAGTCTTCATGCGCCTTGACCACTTGCCACGATTTTGTTGCATACGCCCCAAAGCGTCGCGGATCAAAATCCCGCATTGAAATATCAGCGGCACCGTGAACCATCCAGCGTGCCAGTTCACGCGTCAGGCCCGGCCCCCAACCAATACCGATTTGAGTTCCGCAGCAGCACCAGTAATTCCTCGCACCGGGGGCCGGCCCGATGAGCGGGTTGCCGTCAGGTGGGTGTGAAATTGCCCCGTGCACGTCTCGTTTGATACCCAATTCTGCCAGCACCGGCATACGCTCCATCGCATTTTCAAGCCAAGGCATCACCCGATCATAATCTGCCTGGAACAGTTCGTTCTCCGCCTCCCACGGACAGTGATCCTCCCACACGGAATTCGGATTGGATTTTTCATAAATGCCAATCAAACCCGATTGTTGTTCCATACGGATGTAGCCGGATACTTTGCGATCATCTCTGACAACCGGGAGTTCTGTTTCCAATGCATCAAATTCAGGCACCGTATCGGTCACGAAATAGTGATGCGTCATGGACGTCATCGGCAACTGCAAACGGGACCACTCACCCATTTGCCGGGCATAGGTACCACCGGCATTCACCACATGCTGGCAGGTAATGTCACCGGCGTCGGTGGATACAAGCCACTCTCCGTTCGCTTGTTGTTTTATATCCGTTGCCTGACACCGGCGCACGATGTTGACCCCAAGTTTTCTGGCTCCGGTCGCCATTGCCAAGGTGACACCAGAGGGGTCAACGTGACCGTCATCGGGGGTGTATAAGGCACCTAACACCCCATCGAGGTTGTAAAAGGGATGATGTTGCTTAATAAATGCGCTATCTACCAGCTCAATGTTGAACCCAAGCGATCTCCCCACGCTCAACGTATGCCGTAGCCAATCCATTTCGTCTTCCTCATAGGCAAGACGAAAAGAACCACAGCCATGCCAGGTCACGTTTTGACCTGTTTCAGCCTCCAACGCTCCAGAGTACAAACCAATGTTGTAGTCCACGCATTTACCCAAACTGAAGCTGGAAGTGGAATGCGTGATTTGACCCGCAGCGTGCCAGGTTGAGCCCGAGGTCAACTCTGCTTTTTCAAGCAAAATGACATCAGTCCAGCCCTCATGAGCCAGATGATAAGCCAGAGAACAGCCCATGATGCCACCTCCCACAATAACTACCTGTGATTGTGAAGGTACTGTTGTCTGCTTTGATTTATTCACTGTAATACCGGCTTGGCGCATTGAGCTGCAGTCGATTGCGATGGTATTGAAACAAATGTACTATTGTCAAACATGAATTGTACGTCTATACCAAACTCAGATTCGACTGAAAGCGCGCAAATACTCTCGGCACTCGCTGATCAGCTTGACCAACTGAGCCCACAGGTGCGCAAAGCGGCGTCGCACCTGCTTGAAAACCCCAACGAGGTTGGCGTTTCTTCCATTAGAGAGATTGCAGAAGCAGCAGACGTCAAACCCAATACCCTCGTGCGTCTGGCACGTTCGGTCGGCTTTGACGGGTATGAAGATTTCAGGGAGTTGTTTCGTGAGGAAATCCGTCGCGGCCCCGCCAATTTTCCAGACAGAACACAATGGCTACAAACGCTGGGGCAAAGTGGTCAATTGGGGGAACTCTACCGCGATATGGTTAGCGCCACTATTAGCAACATCGAAGACACCTTCTCCGGTATTGATGACCATCAGCTTACATCCGCCGCTCATACCCTTTTAAAATCCAATCAGGTCTTTACCCTTGGCGTTGGTGTTAACAGTTCAAACGCACAGAATTTCACCTACCTTGCCAGTACCGGTTTGTTGCAGTTTCACGCGATACCGAAAAGCGGCAGCACACCCGTTGACGATCTGGCGTGGGCAGGAAAAAAAGATGTTCTTATTGCGATTACCTGCAAACCCTTCCGCAGCGAGGTGGTTGAAGCCGTTCGCATTGCTCGCGAACAAGGGGTAAAAATAGTCGGTATTTCAGACAGTGCAGCCTCCCCGATCATTGTCGGCTCAGACCACGGATTTGTTGTTGCCGCAGACACACCACAGTTTTTTCCAACCTCGGTTACAACCATTGCATTGTTGGAAACACTATTATCATTTGTGATTGCACTATCGCCCGCTCAGGTAGTTTCACGCGTTAAAAAATTTCATGATCGCCGTCATCAGCTGGGGCTCTACGAAGAGGACGTATGAATGACACAGGAATCCTTGCCGACAAGAACCCTCGATGCACACTACTACACCGACGCTGCACTGTATGAGCAGGAAAAGAAAGCCGGGCTGGCGCGTACCTGGCAGTTTGCCTGTCATGCAACTGAGGTCACAGACCCGGGCGATTTCTACACGTTCTCAATAGCAGGTGAAAGTCTTTTTTGTATAAGAACACAAGACAATGAGCTGAAGGCGTTTTATAACGTCTGTCAGCACCGGGCCCATCAGCTGGTCCAGGGCAAGGGCAACTGCCGGCTTATCGTCTGCCCCTACCACGCATGGTCATACGAGCTTAGCGGCCAGCTCAGAGCTGGCCCCAACCTTCAGGCGGTAAAGGGATTTGATCGCTCAACCGTCTGTCTCACTGAAGTGCGGCTGGAAAACTTTAATGGTTTTTTGTTTGCCAATCTGGATCCCGATGCAAAACCCATGGACGAATGGTTTCCCGGTGTGCGCGAGGAGTTACGCCAATTCGTGCCGCAGATAGATCAACTCAAACCTGTCGAATGGGTGGAAATACCCGAACGCTGTAACTGGAAGTTATCGGTAGAAAACTATTCTGAATGCTATCACTGTCAATTGAATCACCCCACGTTCTCGCAGGGTATCGTCAAACCAGCCACCTATGATATCCAACCACAAGGCCATTGCCTGCGGCACACCACAGAATGTCAGAATCTGGATAAGATGAGCTATCCGATAGACCTTGAGTCCAATGAGTACGCCGGAAAATATTCGTCCTGGTTTTTGTGGCCACTCATGTCATTTCAGGTATACCCCGGTAATGTGCTCAATACCTATCACTGGCGGCCGGTGACCCATGATCAAGTCGTGGTGTGGCGTGGTTGGTATTCGGCAGACAACTCCGATCTGGACATGCTCCGCCAGCTGGCAAAACAGGATCGTGAAACCACCGTAGAGGAAGATATCCATCTGGTGGAATCGGTTCAGAAGGGCTTGATGAGCCGCGGCTATGTTCCGGGACCTTTGGTGGTCGACCCAGAGGGTGGAGTTCAATCAGAGCACTCTATAAAGATACTACAAGAATGGATGAGACAGGGTACCGAACAATGAAAAGCGTTTGTTTCAAACCAGAGCTTCGATTTCTATCGCCTGTTGTTGCTCTGCAGACTGCTGGATAGCTTCTACCACTTGCAGTGTTTTCATGCCTTCAACAGCCGATACAAGAGGCTCAGCATGACCGGCTATCACATCAACAAACTGCTCGATTTGATTGATTAATGGATCGGAAAATTCCTGTGGGTAAGAGGTCGCGGAAATCGGTTCCCACCAGCTTCGATTACCATGGTGAGACCAGACCGTAAGGTCAGGTATCGACAATGACCCCTTACTGCCCCCTATCATCAGGCTGCTTTGGTCCGTCACCGGGTAGGCCGGGTTCTCGCGAGCGGTCAGCTCCCAACTCCACGGGGAAACAATAGTGTCCGAGACTGTAATGGTGCCGATAACACCATTGGCAAAGGTCAATACAGCGGCAGCCACATCCTCATTTTCAAAACCTCTGGCACTTTTGCTCGCAGCGGCTTGAACACGCAATACATCACCAAGAAGATATCGCATTAGATCAATATCATGAACCAGATTCACTGATATGGGGCCAGCGCCTTTTTGCTTGCGCCATGGAGCGACCTCGAAGTAGTCATCTGGCTTGTACAACCAACAGCTACCCTGTGCACCTCTAACATCACCTATCTCACCAGAGGCGATCATTGCATGCGCTTTTTGAATAAGCGGATTATGTCTGCGGTGGTGGCCCACCAGTATCGGTACACCACACTCGTTACCGCGATTCACTAACACCAGTGCATCTTTGGCTGAAACGGCAATTGGCTTTTCAATCAACACCGGGCACCGGGCTTCTATGCATTGGAGGCCTTGCTCCACATGAAGGGGCGTCGGGGTCGACAAGATCACACCCTGCACTCCTCCATGCTTGAACATATCTTCCAGTGAATGGAAAAAGCCGATTCCCATATCAGCTGCCAGGCTGGCCGCAGTGTCACTGGTATCAACTATGGCAGCCAACTCAACATTGGCTGCTTGTTTGATGGCTTCAATATGTCTTACGCCGACCAGGCCGGCACCCACGATAGCGATGCTTGTTGGGTTGGTCATTGAGATTGCTCCTGGCTGGAACCTACCCACAAACAGGGGTTAGCGTTACCCATGGAATTAGCTGTAAATGATGTATTATAAGGAATTCTGCCACTGACAGTTGTATGACAAACGCTTTTAATCCTGAAAAACGACCGGCAGCGACTTGATAGCCGTCCAACGCTACCATTCCATTCAGTATGGGTCCCCGTTATGCAACACACTTTTCGGTTCTGCTACCCGTAGTTTAATCATAAGCGCAATAATCCAAGGTTTGTGTGGCCATATGGATTCAGATTTTTTTGCTACTATGGGGAACCTGCAGACCAGTACACGAGTACATAGCATTTGAATCAACTTTCGCAAATCATTAACCCGGCACTCAATCTCGAAAACCATGATAGCGCTTGACAACGTTCACCTCACTTACAGTGCCGCCGGTCGTTCGATACCAGTGCTATCCGGTGCTTCACTCAGCGTTTCTGATGGCGAAAGTGTCGCTATTGTAGGTCCGTCCGGTTCGGGTAAAACCTCATTGCTTCTGGTATTGACCGGATTGGAAACCCCGGACAGTGGTTCTGTGATGTTCGATGGCGATGAGTTACAAGCACTGTCAGCTGATGCCAGGGCAGATCTTCGCCGCGACCGTATCGGTATTGTC
>CALFCE010000037.1 GCA_937951215.1 uncultured Granulosicoccaceae bacterium | reverse complement strand
GGTCCAGCAGCGATAGCGGAGGCAGATCTGAATCCGGCACATCACGAAACAGGGCGTATTGTTTTTCATCCCGGGCGCGAGGCTTGATCGCCACTTTCTTTTTCTGGGGTGTGCCACTGGCTGCCTTCAATACAGGATTGGTCAAAACCGGGATGCCGTCAGACTCTGGTTTGGCAGCCGAAGCCGTTGGCGCAGCTTTGGCCGCCTCGGCTTTTTTGGCAGCCGCACGCGGCTTCTTTTCCCTGAAAGACGATTTCGTGTTTTTCCCGCCATCGAGTTCCTGGGTCAGGTCAAGTTCCGCTGCGCGTTTTGCCAGCTCACTGCGTAAACCGGCATGAGAACCCGTGTGCTCGAGAGGGTCGATCAACGGATCACCGTGCAAAGCGACCGCTTCCAGATCGGCTTCATGTTGTTCACGTTCCAGCTGCTGCATGTGCAGCTTGCGCGCACGGGACAATTCCCGCCGTCGGCCAAGTTCATGGAAAAAATCCGCAAAGCCCCCTGCCCGCCCAAGAATGGCATCAAACAGGGACATCACAGCCCCTCCCATGGATTCCATCAGCTGCAACCAGGAGGAACCAATGGATAGCGTTAATGAGCAAAAGAACAACGCCAACAACAATAATGTAGTGCCCAACGGCTTTAAAACAGAGACCAGCTTCCAGGCTACCTGTGTTCCCAGAATACCGCCGCCAAAGGTGCTGTAAGGCAAGGCACCTTCCGGGACGTGGAAATGCAAATCGGCAAGCCCGCAAGCTGCAATCAGCATCAGGGCAAAACCCATAATGCGTACAAACGCAAACGGCTCGCTGCTTGATGTGGCCCGCTTGTTACCGCGAAGCAAGCGCCAACCGTAAAAGGCGACAATAATCGGCACCAGATAGGCCATGTAGCCGAAGAGATTGAAAAACACATCGGCCAGCCATGCACCAGCCGGCCCAACGCTGTTATCGACTACCGAGTTGCGCCCGGTGTGAGACCAACCCGGGTCATCGATATTGAAGGTAAAGAGTGCCAGCGCGAAGATAAGAGCACACAAAATAGTGGTGATACCCGCTACTTCACGCATCGCATTTGACAGATGCCCCATCGCAGCAGCATTGGAACGCGTCGCATCTATCAGCGTGGCACCGAGCACAGGCTCTTTGCCGCGCCGCCGGGTAGCGCCTTTTTTGGAAGCCGCCTTTTTACCTGGTTTTGCCGTGTGCTTGCGAACACGAGGCTTGGTTTGGGTGCGCTTTTTTGATGCCTGAGCCAAAGGATTTCCAGCAGGAAAAAATGAAACCTGGCCAGCCTTTTGTTGTCAGACTGTTACCAGCAAATCTATCAGGCAAGCGCCCACCACATCTCTGTTGCTACTGGCGCCTGCTTGTCTCGATTATAGTTTAGCAGACCGACATTCTCTTCGCCGATTTTGCCTGCACTCGATTTTGTTGTCAGTGCCGGAGAACTACGAGGGGTAAGATCACCAGATACTGTAGAATTATCCGCAGTCATTGAAACACCGATACCAGAATCCGGAGTGCCTTTATGAGTGAAACCCGACATTGTAAGTTGCTAATACTGGGCTCCGGCCCGGCAGGCTATACCGCCGCTGTCTACGCCGCCCGTGCCGCCCTGAATCCGGTGCTGATTACCGGAATCGAAGTCGGGGGACAACTCACCACCACCACAGATGTCGACAACTGGCCTGCGGACGATCAAGGGGTGCAAGGGCCGGAGTTGATGGAGCGTTTCAAACGCCACGCAGAACGCTTTGACACCGAGATCATTAACGATCATATCCACACAGTAGACTTGGCGGCAAAACCCGTCCAGCTGCACGGTAATTCGACAATTTACACCTGTGATGCATTGATTATTTCGACCGGAGCCAGCGCCAAGTATCTGGGCCTGGATTCCGAAGAAGCGTTCAAGGGTCGGGGAGTATCAGCCTGCGCCACTTGTGACGGATTTTTCTACCGTAATCAAAAGGTGGCCGTCATCGGGGGTGGCAACACAGCTGTCGAGGAGGCCCTGTATTTATCCAACATCTGTAGTGAGGTTGTACTGGTGCATCGCCGGGATTCACTGCGGGCCGAGAAAATCCTGCAATCAAAGTTATTTGAACGTGAAAAAGAAGGCAAAGTCACCATCCACTGGAACCACAATCTGCAAGAGGTACTCGGTGATGATTCAGGTGTGACAGGCATGAGAATCGAACAGGTTGGCAGCGGAGAAACCACGGATATCGATTTAATGGGGGTGTTTATTGCCATTGGCCACAAGCCGAATACCGATATTTTTGACGGGCAAATGGATATCTCTGGTGGCTATATTTCAGTGAACAGCGGCCTTGGTGGTAACGCAACCGCAACCAGCGTACCCGGTGTGTTTGCTGCAGGGGATGTCATGGATCATGTCTATCGACAGGCCGTCACCTCCGCTGGCACCGGATGCATGGCAGCACTGGATGCGGAAAAATATCTGGATTCCATCGGGAATACGTGACAAGCACCCCGATGCCAAACGACAGCAAAGCGGAACTGATCGTCGAGGTCACGGACAGCCTCGACAATACCACTGCGGAACAGTGGAATGCGCTGGACCTGCAGGGTAATCCGTTTCTGCGTTTCGAGTTTTTACAGGCTCTCGAAAAAACCGGCTGCCTCGGTCAGGACAATGGCTGGTATCCCCGCTATTTTTTACTCAAGCAAAAAGACGAACTGCTGGCAGCCTGTGCCTGCTATATCAAAACCAATTCCTATGGTGAGTTTGTATTTGATTGGGCCTGGGCGGAAGCTTATGAACGTCATGGAATGCAGTATTACCCGAAAATGGTTTGTGCGGTGCCCTACACTCCCGCCACGGGCCCGCGTCTGCTGGTTCGTCCTGATCAGCCATTCGCCACCTTTGCCATGTTGCTGCAGCAGACGGTAATAGAGTATGCCAACGATCAGGACATGAGCAGCATGCACTGGTTGTTTCTGCCCGAGCGCGAGGCCGAGTTACTTTGCGCTGACCAGCACATGGAGCGACTCGATTGCCAATATCACTGGCATAACAAAGACTACGCTGACTTTGATCAGTTCCTGGCCGGCTGCACCAGCAAACGCCGCAAAACGATAAAGCGTGAAAGACGATACGTTACAGACACGTCATTGCGACTGGAACGCCGCCTCGGGAGCAGCCTGAATCAGCAGGAATGGCAGCTGGTACATCAGTTTTACAGCTCGACCTTCGACAAAAAATGGGGCAACCCCTCACTCACCAGCGCTTTTTTCGAACGAATAGGATCGACATTTGGCGATAATTGCCTGATTGTATTTGCCTATAACTCCGACCCATTGCCTATTGCTGCCTCGATCATGTTTTTTGGTGAGACGACGCTGTACGGCCGCTTCTGGGGTAGCCGCGAAGAGCATCACTGCCTGCATTTTGAAGCATGTTATTATCAAGGTATTGAGTTTTGCATTGAACACGGGTTAGAACGATTCGAGCCCGGTGCCCAGGGGGAACACAAGATCACCCGGGGCTTTGAACCTACCCTGACTCGCTCAGCCCATTGGTTGCAACATGACGGGTTTCGCAATGCAATACAAAAGTACCTGACGGAAGAAAAAAAATATACGCTCGAAAGGTGCGCTGGATTGACGAATTTGCTACCGTTCAAGCACGAGCTCGAGGAGGTATCAAAGCTCGAAAACGGTTAGAATGGGTGTGTCCCGGTGACGCCTGAGGTTGAGAAAACCGGGCTGATCCCCGGTACTGGAATCTAAGGTACAAGAACTTGAGTATCAACAACTTGGGTACAAGAACCAGGTACAAAAACTTGGGTACAAAACCAGGGCACCAAACCTGAAATGAATTTAGGCACCCAATAGGGCACCAATAACAGGAAGCCAAGGCTGTTCAAGGCCTGCAAACTCAAATGCCAATACCTTTTCTTGCACCTGACGATGAGCTGACCGCATTCCCGGATGTGGAAGACGCACTGCAGGAACCCAACGGGTTGCTGATGGCAGGTGGCAATCTCAGCCCCAGACGCCTGTTCGCGGCCTATCAACAGGGCATTTTTCCGTGGTACGAGGAGGGTGAGCCGATCCTCTGGTGGTCCCCCGATCCACGTTGCGTTCTGTGGCCGGATAAAATGAAAATCAGCCGCAGTCTGCGTAAAACCATTCGCAGCACCCGGTTCCGAATCACCGAAAATCAGGATTTCAGGCGTGTCATGCTCAACTGCGGTGCTCCGCGAATTGGTAGCTCCGGTACCTGGGTAACCGAAGATATGACAGACGCCTATTGCCGCTTGCACCAGCACGGTATCGCCAGCTCGGTTGAGGTCTGGAATGGAGACAAACTCGCCGGGGGACTATACGGCATCGTTCTGGGCAGGGTCTTTATCGGCGAATCCATGTTTTCGGCCGAGCGCGACACCTCGAAAATCGCACTGGCGCACTTGGCCGCCTGCAGACGCTATGACCTGATTGACTGCCAGCTCGAAACACCTCACTTAAAAAGCCTCGGGGCTGAAGTTATTCGTCGTCGAGACTACGTGAAGTTGCTGCACCGCTTTGGCAATCTGGACAACACCGGCTTTATGCCACCCACCGCAGCACCGACAAACCCTGCTCTCAACGAACGCGATCACCGTGAACCCAGCAAGCTGGCACGCTGATCAGCCGTATCACTCCCGAGTTTTACCCGGATAATCTCCAAACTCTTTCTGTCAGTCCGCTAAGTCGCTGATATTGCGATAGTAGTCGCGCCAGAAACAGGTGTCCGCAATGGTTCCCGCGGGTTTGCCAGCGACGGCCTGTTTATTTGATACTATGGGTCGTCCGAAACCTGAAAACCACCGGCCCTGCAGCTGCATCGGATACACAACCGGCAGGACCAGATTTGGAGGATTCAATGTCAATTCTTTTCAACAAAACCACGATAAAACCTATGAGAAGCACAAAAATCGCGTCCTTGCTATTTGCAAGCCTATTGCCGTTTGCGGGTAACACCTTTGCTGCTGATATGGGCGCCAAAGATGAGCCCATCAAAATTGCCATGAACGAATGGACCGGGCAGCACATATCGACCCACATATTGGGTCAGACCTTGACCAAGGCGGGTTACACCGTCGAATATGTCACAGCAGGATACGACCCACAATTCACTGCATTGTCTGACGGTGAACTTCACGCCACCATGGAAATCTGGAGCTCCAACGCTCCGGAGTCGTTCCACAAGGCAGCTGAAGCCGGCAAGGTCGTCAATGTAGGCGACAACGGTATACAAGCCAGGGAGGGTTTCCTGTATCCGGTTCATGTGAAAGAGATGTGCCCAGGACTGCCCGCCTGGGATGCATTGAAAGAGTGTGCACAGAAATTCGCAACGGCAGAAACCATCCCGCAGGGTCGACTGCTGGACTACCCCGCCGACTGGGGTTCACCGGGTGCTGATCGCATGGCGGGTCTCGATTTGCCCTACAAAGCGATCCCGGCGGGTTCGGAAGGCGCACTGGTAGCAGAGCTCAAAGCATCAGTTGCGAAGAAATCTCCGCTGTTTATGGTTTTCTGGCAGCCTCACTGGGCCCTGGCTGAATTCGATACCGAGTGGGTCGAGATGCCCGAGGCTGAAAGTGCGTGTTTTGAAGACCCTGCCTGGGGGCCTAATCCCGCTGCCATCAACGATTGCGACTTCGCTCCAGCCACTGTCTCAAAAGTTGTCTGGTCCGGGTTTGCCGAAAAGTGGCCAGCCGCATTCGAAATCGTCAAAGCCGTATCGGTCGATACCGATGCACAGCAGGCCATGATGGCTGCCATTGACCAGAACGGTGGTGACCTGGCTGAAGTTGTCGGGAAATGGGTAGAAGAAAATGCCGCTACCGTTGACGCCTGGGTAGCTGCCGGATCCTGATCCTACGCAATCTGCGAAGGCCGGCACGCGTTAACGCGTGCTGGCCGATACCAATACGCTAAACCAGGACAAGGATCTTTGTGAGCAGCGCAGCAACGGAAGATACAGGTCCTGCAGCAATATCCAGCACTGCAAGTCATCTGTCTCACGATGATGCTGCAACGAAACCGGCAGCAGCAACTCACAGCTTTCTGGAACGGTTTACTTCACAAATCCTGTGGTGTGGTGTCGCACTGCTGGCATTGGTTTGCTATCTGTTCGGTGATCAAGCTGCCTGGTTAGTGAAGTTTCCGGCCGCCTGGCATTTACCACTTGCAACCTGGTTAAGTTCCATCGCGGAAGTTGTCACAGGTTTTCTGACTCCAGCCGCACGGCTGTTCTCTCATGCCCTTGAAGTACCGATGATCGCGTTGCGTGATTTATTGCAATGGATTCCATGGCCGGCACTGACACTAGCCAGCGTCGCGTTGGCTGTGTTGTCAGGGGCATCGCTGCCAACAGTACTTTTCACACTATTCGCACTGTGTTACATCGCTTTGAGCGGCTATTGGATACAGGCGATGAACACACTGGCACTGGTCGCAGTAGCTGTGCCCCTATCAATTTTCATTGGCCTGATCGGTGGTATCGCTGCGCGCTATTCCAGTAAATGTCGTCGCGTGATCGAACCCACACTGGACCTGATGCAAACCATGCCAACCTTTGCCTACCTGATACCGCTCTTGGTGCTGTTCGGGTTTGGTCCGGTGGTCGGGCTGATAGCGTCCGCGATCTTTGCTGCGCCTGCGATGGTTCGCAATGTCAGCCTCGGTCTGCAGCGAGTTTCTCCCAGCATCAGCGAGGCGGGACGTATTTCGGGAACCACTTTTCTGCAGCAATTGCTTTTGATAGAACTTCCTGCCGCCAGAGAGCAGATCAAGATTGGTCTCAACCAAACGATTATGGCAGCACTGGCCATGGTGATTATTGCTGCCGTGATTGGTGGATTTAACGATATTGGCTGGGAAGTCTTGTCGACCATGCGCAAGGCAAGATTTGGCGATAGCTTGATTGCAGGTGCTGTTATCGTGGCCATGGCAATAGTGCTGGATCGAGTATCCGCTGCGTTTGCAACTGATACACCGGCATCACAGGCGAATCTGTTGTTCCTACCGCGTAAAAACACAGCGCTGCTATTGTTGTTGTTGGCCTTTGTTGCCGCAGTTTTATTCCTGTTGCTCGGGTTTCAAACACCTGAAGATGTAGCGTTGATCAGAAACATGGGTATTGCCATCGACGATAATCTCACGCGCTTTGTCGGTGAGGCTGGTGAAACACTGACCAACATAAAGAATACAGCTTTCTATTATTATCTACTGCCGTTACGGATTGGACTCAATCAGGCCATCCTGCCATTTACCTGGGGCTTTGAATTTACCACCAGCATGAAGCTGGGGTTTTTGCTGGGTTCGCTGTTAGTGGCAGCAGTCATTGCAGCCGCTTTTAGCTGGCGTGCGGCTGTCTCTGTCATGCTGTTCGCCTACATCATATTTTTCGGTCTGGTCGGTGCTCCGTGGATCGTGCTTTGCGCAGCCTTTACGGTTTTAGCCTGGTTGAGTGCCGGCCGTGGTCTGGCCATCTTTGTGTTGGCCACATGTGCGTTGGCACTGACAACGGGTTTGTGGGAAAAATCCATGCTGTCTCTTTATCTCTGCGGGGCGGCTGCCATCATGGCTTTCGTCATCGGCGCTTTACTGGGTATCGGGGCAGCCGCCAGTGATCACTTTTCGGCGCTGTTACGACCGATACTCGACACCTTTCAAACGATTCCGATGTTTGTCTTTTTGATCCCGGTGTTGATGCTTTTTCAAATTGGCGAATTCACAGCACTGCTGGCCATTGTTGCCTATGCCTTCGTCCCCGCTGCACGTTATACCGAAAATGGCCTGCGTCAGGTTGACAAAGGGTTGATCGAAGTTGCAGAGATGCAAGGCTGTACACGCTGGCAGGTATTCACCAATGTCAAACTGCCCGGTGCACTGCCTGTTATTTTACTTGGCCTGAACCAAACGGTATTGTTCTCATTTGCGATGTTGGTGATCACCGCGCTGGTCGGTACTACCGGCCTGGGGCAACAAGTTTACATCGCACTTAACAGTGCCGACATCGGTAGCGGACTGATCGCCGGCTGCTCCATGGCGTTTCTGGCAATGATTATTGATCGCATGTTACGTGGATGGTCAGCCCGGTTGGCGCATTGACAGCCCGGACACTCTTCGCGATACCATCGAAGGAGAACACTGATGTCAAATAAACTGCAGGCAATCGCCGCCGAGATAGAACGCTGCCATCGCGACAAAGAGACCTTTGGCAAACTTGCAGGTGATTTCGAGCTCACCTCGATCAAGGAAGCTTATGCTGCACAAAATGAGCTTCAGAAACTGCGAGCAACCGGTAGTCGAGGCACCGTTGCCGGCCGTAAAATCGCACTCGCATCAAAAGTACAGCAGGAACTCTGTGGTATCGACCACCCCATCGCTGGCGCTATCTACAGCAACGAGATATACCCGACACCTGCTACCCTCCCACTAGCGAATTTCCATGGGCTTGGCATCGAGTACGAAATAGCCATTACGTTGGGACAGGATACCGACCCCACACGTCAATACACAGAAGATCAGGTTCGGGGCATGATCAAGACCGTACACCCGGCGTTTGAAATGATCATTGATCGCGGCGCTGACTACACACAAATAGACCCGATGACGATGATCGCAGACAATGCCTGGTGCGCCGGTATTGTACTCGGGCAGGACATTTTGTCACAGCGAGAAGACAAGGCAATTGATGCGTTACCGGTGACTCTATACTGGAATGATGACGTTGAGACCGCAACAACGGCAGCATCCAATCCGATTGGCTCGCTGACCTGGGTTATCAACCTGCTCTGTGAAATGGGAGAAAGTCTACTGGCCGGACAGCCGGTTATCACAGGCAGTGTATTGAAAACACGTTACCCGGTGGGCTCCGAGACCATAAAATTTCAGATTGACGGTTACCCGGCTGTAGAATTAAATATCACCTGACTCTGCACTGCCCCTGCGTGAGTACAACTGGAGCACTAGATGGATTTTTTTAAAAAAACTCTCGATCCAGTGATTGCTTTGTCGATAATTGCTGTGCTGGATATCTTTCTTTTTGTCAGTATCGGAGCATGGACTGTTGGCGGCGGTGAGACCATGATGACAGGTCTTATCGCACAAGCCGTGATTGGAGATGAACTGTCCCGACTACCCTTCTGGAATCTGGTGTTCAAACCAGATGCAGGTTACTGGAAAATCTATATCAGTCTGGGCACACTTTTCGGTGCTTTTCTTGGTGCCAAGCTTGCTGGCGAATTTCGCATCCGCTTTCCGCGCAGTTTGGGTGAATGGGTGCTGATCAGTATTGGTGGGTTGCTGATGGGTATCGGCATCCGACTGGCTTTCGTGTGTAACGTGTCCACTTTCTTCGGTATGACTCCCGAGATAAATCT
>CALFCE010000036.1 GCA_937951215.1 uncultured Granulosicoccaceae bacterium | reverse complement strand
GAGGTTTCACGTCCTTGTAAACCTTTGATGTTGGTTGAGCTTTTAGTTTACCCTATTTTTTAATCACCAGTGAAGTGGGCCAGTTCGGAACCACTGCGAAGTTCGCTTGATCGAACGGTTTGCCTGAACATTCTGGCTCTGCAGGCGAACCCTTGATGAATAGTCCCGGCTAGTCTTTTATCTCTTTTGCCAGTGCTGAAATTCGCTCGTGTTCTGCCTGGGTGATCGGGTAGGTTCTCATCATCCATGCCGCCGTCAGCTTGAATGCCACGCACGGCAGGCCGTACATAAATGCCAATGCGGTGACACCGCTGCCGGATTTTTCACCTTCGGTGCTAAACCCGACCAATTCAAGCAGCGGGAAGGCAAGGCCGATGGCCAGCGCAAAGGCAAGTTTGGTCGCCGTACCCCAGATGGCGAAAAACAGCCCGGGTCGGCGCAAGCCGTTTTTGTGCGCGTCCCATTCGATCAAATCACCCTTCATGGCAATCGGCAAAATGATATCCGCACCAGCCGTGAATCCGGTGACACCAACAATAATGTAAAACCAGAATAAATCACCCGATGACAGAAAAGGCGTCCATATAAAAAAACAGCAAGCCACACAGATGGCCGCTATCCATGTTTGATGTTTGCCGAAACGACGAGACAGGCGGGTCCAGACCGGAACCGATATCGCGGTACAGATAAAATACACGAACAAGCCAGGGCCTGCCTGTTGCGGAGCAACCAGAACGTAGGAGACGTAAAGCAGGAATAGCGTTGCCGGAATGGCATTGCCAATACCGTTGAGCAGAAAGCTGAAAATCAGCTGTCTGAAAGGTGAGGGTTCAAAGACCAGTTTAAAGCTGGACCGAATGGCATTGCCGGGCAGTTTGATGTCACTCCTGTCCGGTACCAGAAAACCCGCAAATAATACAGAAACAAACAAGCTGGCAACCACCAGCCAGGTGATCCATTGCAGCGGGGCATCAAGCTCGGCGGAGCCGCTGCTGCCACTCAGAGCGGCCAGCAACAATGCGGTCAGAGTACCCGCAAGACCGAAGATTGCACGCATGCCACTGACCCGGCTGCGCTGGTTGTAGCGTGGAGACAGCTCAGCGCCCCAGGCATTCATGGGTACGATCGCCATCGTGCCGGCAACGTAGATAACAAACGTCCACACCAACAAATAAACCCAGTCGATAACCTCTGGCGGATTGAACAGTTTCCAGGTTGCCAGACAAATCAGTGGAAATGACATGATTACCCACAGCTTGCGACGACCCAATCTCGCGGGAGTCAGATCCGAGAGCATGCCGACAACCGGGTCAGTGAACATGTCCCAGAGTCTGGCCAAAAGCAGAATCAACCCCACCTGGGACAGTGTGAGCCCGGTGGATTCTGCATAGAAAGTGGGCACAATCACCTGCAGCGTGATAAATGCCGCTGCCAGTGGAAAAGAGAGCGTACCGTACGCGCTGAGTATGCGCGTATCGATAATACCGTCAGATGCTCCACCAGTACTGCTGGGGGTTGGTTGCTTTGACATGGGGAATGCTGTTGGTCCTTCAATCAGGTAGTGTTGCGTATTAACAGTAGCAACATTGCAGCTGCTTGCCGTTATTAGTACGTCCCCGCTTCGGTTTTGGGTTCAGGCAGGGCGTTTGTCAGGCCTAAGAGCCGTCGCAGCCACAGACGGTTAAGCTCGTTCAATGGCATAATAGCCAATATTCGTCGTGCTGGCACAAGTTGGGGCGACAAAATCACGGAGCCCCTGTGCACGACCTCAAATTCGAAACCCTATCGCTGGAATCTCCCGCTGCTCATGTGACGCAGGTAACGTTAAACAGGCCTGAGGTCCTGAATGCGCTGAATACGCAAATGATGCTGGATTTGCGCGACCTGTTCACCCAATTTTATGTAGATCAGGGCACTTGTCGAATGCTCATTCTAACCGGCGCAGGCACTAGAGCCTTTTGCTCCGGCGGGGACTTGAAGCAACGTAACGGGATGAGTGACGAAGTCTGGAGGCAGCAACATGCAGTACTTGAGCAAATGATCAGGGCGGCCATGGATTGCCCGGTACCCCTGATGGCTGCGGTTAATGGAAGTTGCTTTGGTGGTGGTCTCGAACTCGCGCTGGTTTGTGATTTTATCTATGCTGCAGCGACTGCCCGCTTCGGTTTTCCAGAGGGAAGAATCGGCATCATGCCGGGAGCGGCCGGAACCCAGAATCTTGTGCGTGCCTGTGGAGTCCGGCGTGCCAAGGAAATTACCTTGAGTGGTGAACCCTTTACTGCTGCCGAAGGTGAGCAGTGGGGCTTGGTCAACAAGGTAGTAGAGCCTGATCTGTTACTGCAGCAGGCATTGGAAATCTCAGCCAGCATTGTCAAAACGGCTCCCGTGTCGGCCCGGCAGATCAAGAAATCATTGAATATCGCATCAAATACCGATTTCGCGACCGGCTATGCTTTCGAGATTGAAGCTTATAACCGAACTGTGCCGATGAAAGACCGCCTGGAAGGCATCAAGGCCTTTAACGAAAAACGCCCGCCCGTTTTTACCGGCGAATAATCTGACGCCAGCATGGCCGTTGAACCGGCTTGCTCCGTCTTTGAAGGTGAATGGCCGAGGCCCAGGCTATCATCGACCGTTCTTCACCGAATTCCTTTCGATGGAAAACGGATCCTGCCAGCTGCCGATTTCGACCATGCAATCATCAACAAAAGACCCTAAACAGCAACAGCTTGCCAGCCTGTGGTTGCTGGTGGCCATTTCTGCCTTCGGTCCTGTTGTTCTCAACGGCGTGTTGCCGGCCAATACTGCAATCATGCAGGAGTTGCAAACCAGCTATGGGCTGGTGCAACTGGTGCTGACCGTTTTTATGGTTGCCAGCATGATTGCACAGGTGCTGCTTGGATCATTGTCGGATGTTTTAGGACGCAAGCCGGTAATGATCTTTTCTCTGTTGGTTTTTACCGTTGGCAGCATCGTGTGTGCTGCCGCAAGCAGCATAGAAGTGTTACTGATCGGAAGATTTGTGCAGGGATTTGGAGCTGCGGTTTGCACCTTTCTGCCCAGAACCATCATTCGGGATGTCTATCCGAGAGACAAATCAGCCAGCGTTATCGGCTATATGACGACAGCAATGATGGCGGGTCCCCTGCTGGGACCTGCTATTGGTGGCTGGGTAACCGACAGTAGCAGTTGGCGGTTTATGTATGTGGGCCTCAGTGTGGTGGGATTGTTACTCAGCGTGTTGTGTTTTTTCTTTCAACGGGAAACGCTAAATTCGCAAACAGAGGGAACCGTACGCCCGGGTTTGACTGAGAGTTGCAAACGATTATTCGCCTCACGTCTGTTTATGGCTCTGGTATTGCTGACCTGTGGCTCCGTCGGTATTTACTATGCTTTTATTGGTGGTTCGCCGTATGTGCTGATGCAGCTATATGGTTTATCGGCTTCTGCCTATGGAATTTGGTTTGCAGTGGTTGCGATTGGTTATTTGACGGGTAATTTTCTGGCTGGCCGATATTCGAGCCAGATCGGTGTTAATCGAATGATCGTTGTCGGCTCCATTCCCGGAGTGTTGGGTTTTGTGTTGTTCTGGTTGCTCTCGTCCTGGCAACATCCGCTGGCGCTGTTTTTACCGATGCAACTCATTGCTCTATGGAATGGCATTACCCTGCCAAACTTGATGTCGGCAGTGATGAGCGTCATGCCGGACATAGCCGGAGCGGCGTCAGGTCTTGCCGGAACATTGATGACAGGGATTGGCATAGTTTTTACTTTGATATTAAGTTTCATCACAGCCCAGACTGTGCTGCCCTTGTTACTGGTGATCAGTTTTTCGGCAGGAATGGCATTGTTGGGATTTTTAATGTGGTTATCAATTGTCAGGGAGCCTGCCTATTCGACCCAGGTTCCCGGCCTGGACGACGACAATGAGCTGGACTGAAAAAAAGAGACAAGAGCTCAAAGAGCAATACGACAAGCCTGCCGGTGACGATATGTACAACCCGCAGTTCAAGCGTATCGCCGATATGATTTTTAGCAGCGGCGGCAGGCGTCAAGCGCCCTATGCCGGTCTACCTACCTTGCTTGATGCGCCGGTAGGAATGCTGGATGAGACTTCGACAACGCTTGAGAATCTGGATGTTGCCTTGTTCGGGGTGCCGATGGATCTGGGAGTGACCAACCGCAACGGTTCGCGCTTTGGCCCTCGTGCCCTGCGAGCCATAGAACGGGTGGGTCCTTACAATGATGCATTGGGCTGTGCCCCAATCCATGAAATGAGAGTGGCGGATATTGGTGACGTTCCCTTCAGGAGCCGGTTTGACCTTGCCAGCAGCCACGCCGATATCGAATCCTTTGCCAAACGTATCGTTGCAGCAGGTGTGGTACCGGTTGCGGTAGGCGGTGATCATTCCATCAGTCACCCCTTGCTCAAGGCCTGTGCCGTAGACGGGCCGCTCGGCATGATCCATATCGATGCTCATTGTGATACCGGTGGAACCTATGAGGGTGAGAAATTTCACCATGGCGGCCCCTTTCGCAATGCGGTGCTGGAGGGTGTACTCGATCCGACCCGAACAGTCCAGATCGGTATCAGGGGTGCCGCCGAATACATCTGGGAATTTTCGACTGCCTCCGGCATGACAGTGATCAATGCACGTGATATCGACCGGTTGGGCATTGAATCGATAATCGAGACAGCGAGAAGCGTTGTTGGTGATGGCCCTTGCTATTTTTCTTTCGATGTCGATAGTCTTGACCCGGCGTTTGCACCTGGTACCGGCACACCGGAGGTCGGCGGACTTAATACACGCGAGGCTCTGGCCTTGATTCGCGGAATGCAAGGGATGCATATCGTTGGCGCTGATGTGGTCGAGGTCGCGCCACAATATGACCCGACTACCAATACCGCACAGAACGCTGCTCAGATGCTGTTTGAAATCGTCAGTCTGTTACCTTCCAGTCCGGCTACGTTGCGTACAGGCACGGATTCATGAGTGCTTACAGCAAGCTGAGTCAGCGTCTGGATACCGGTTCTGACAAGGCCTGGTCTGTTCATGATCAGGCCATCGAGATGCAGCGTCAGGGTGAAGATGTTGTACTGCTGTCAATCGGTGATCCGGATTTCAGAACACCCGAACCGATCGTTGATAATGCGATCAGTCACTTGAGAGTAGGGCGCACGCACTATTCACCGGCTCTGGGTGAACTTAATTTTCGCCGTGCAGTGGCTGACTATGAAACCAGAGTCTCTCCTCACGGCTGCAGTCCCGATGAAGTGGCCATTTTCCCCGGCGTTACCGCAGCGATTTATGCAGTACTAAGTTGTTTGCTCGATGCGGGTGATGAAATCATCGTGGTTGATCCAGCTTATGTCGGCTACATGCCAATTTTAAAAGCTATCGATGTCAAAGTGACTTGGGTTGATGCACTGCCAGAGAATGACTTTTTACCTACGCTCGCGTCATTGCTGGCTGCCATTACAGAAAACACCCGCGTGATTTTTATCAATACGCCGTCAAACCCCAGTGGTGCAATCATGTCGCGTGATTTTCTGGCGACGCTTGCAGAGGAGTGTCAGAAAAGAGGAATTTGGTTGGTATGTGATGAGGTGTACTCGATGTTCACCTATGACAAACCCCATGTGTCATTGCGTACCGCTGCCGCCGATACCGAAGGTCTGGTTGTCATCGATGGTCTATCCAAATCGCATGCAATGAGCGGCTGGCGCATGGGCTGGGCGGTAGCACCAGCTGAGTTAACAAAGCACTTGGGTAACTTTGCTGCGATGTCGCAGTTCGGTTGCCCTCAGTTTATTCAGGATGCGTCAGCGTTTGCGCTTAACAACGATGAGTACTATGTGCGGGAAATGCGTGAAAAATACAGAGAACGGCGCGATACGGTTTGTGCACGCCTGGATCAGATGTCCGGCGTGTCCTATCACAAGCCGGAATCCGGTATGTTTGTGATGATCGATGTCAGTCACTTTGAAAATGACGACACCGTATTCGCTCAGAAACTGCTGGACGCACAAGGTCTGTCGCTGTTACCGGGTAGTGCATTCGGTGAGAACTCCAAAGGCCATGTGAGGTTCAGCCTGGTGCAACCGATTGATGTGCTTGAGAAAGGTTGCGATAGACTCCATGCCTATCTGCAGCAGAGCGGCTGCTGATTTGGCAACCGGTTAATATCAACTTGAGCGTGCGGTGCCGAAAAGTACGCTCTGGTCCAGCAGGTAACGTGAGATCAACGGTAAACAGGCGCTACCCATTGCTCGAGCTTCGCTGCCGATGTATCCCGCCAGAATAGAAGGTTGATTGAGTCCGGTCAGGTTGAGTTGTTTCAGTTTTTCTTCGGTTGCGCCAACAAGATCAGCAAGGACATTCGACGGGATATCACCGTCGATTACTGCCGCAGAAAAATCCAGAACAGCGCAGGAGGAGGTGATTGCGACCGACAAATGACCGGATGCGGTATCAATCCATTCATCTACCGTTGCACTTATGGAGCTCCAATCGTTTGAGCTATCCCATAGCAGGGATGGGTCTTTGTTCTGCGCCCTGACTTTTCTCTCCAGTTCGACGATCGACGCGAAGTCAACCAGCTGTTTTTCTTCAATGCTACCTGCGGTCGCCGGCATGCTGCCTACAGCACCCGCATTACCTGTTCTGCCCCTGAACACCGAGTGGTTTATAACAACACCGCCACCAATAAAAGTACCGATAAAAAAATAGATGAAGTCGGACAACTCTGACCCGCGACCGAACATCAACTCGGCTCCACAAGCGGCGGTCATGTCGTTTTCAAAAAACACCGGGTAGTCTACAAGTTCGGAAATCCCGCTCGACAGGTCAAACGATTTCCATTCCAGCATGTCTTCCACCGGTGCGCCGGTCTGGTCGGCCCATTTCCACAATTCGAAAGGCATTGAGACGCCAATACCGACAATCCGTTCAAGTTGCTCAGCAGCGAAGTCTTTATTTATTTTGTCGATGTGTTCGCGCAGAAATTCCATCACCTCTTTGATTCGAGGATAACGGTAGCGAAGGTGGGCTGAGTATCGATTACCACCGGTAAAATCCAGCATGGTTAATTCGACACTGCGTCGACCGATTTTCAGACCGATGGAAAAAGCGCCATCAGGATTTAACGACAAGGGAATTGATGGTTGTCCGACTCTGCCTCTGACCGGATCACCTCTGAGCAGTAGGCCGTCGTTTTCCAATGAACGAATAATCACCGATATGGCTTGCGCACTTAAGCCGGAACGCTTTGCAATGTCTGCGCTCGACAGGCTGCCATGACGACGGATCAACGACAGCAATAACCTTTCGTTGTATTCGCGTGCCCGCATCTGATTGGCCGCGCCACTGGTGCTTGAGTCGGATAGCATTGGAAGTTCGTCTGTTATTGCAGATGATGGTTGACAAGGCCTCTGCCAGGTATTGAAAATGTTGTCGAAGCTGGCTGCAGCCTCGCTACAGCGGGGTTTTCTACCAAAGACCCTGTCATTAGAACAATATATCAAATCAATTGACATATCAATTATCGTTGATTTACACTTCAATGAAAATGAGCTGCTACGGTGGGACCGGTTTGGCTTTTCCGGTTCGCAGAGTGTCTCTCTGCAGCGCATTTTTCAATCACTTCAATGGAGAAGGAGACCTAAATGATAAAATTGAATAAACCATTCCTGCCGATTTTCAGCGCGATAGCCTTGAGTATTGCCGGAACCAATATGGCCAGTGCCGACACCAGCGCCTGTCTGATTACCAAGACAGATACCAATCCGTTCTTTGTCAAAATGAAAGAAGGTGCTACCGCCAAAGCCGGGGAGATGGGCATAAGCCTCAAATCCTATGCTGGTAAAATTGACGGAGACCATGAAAGTCAGGTCGCGGCTATCGAAACCTGTATTGCCGACGGCGCAAAGGGCATTCTGATCGCGGCATCTGATACCAAGGCCATCGTCCCCGCAGTGCAGCAGGCACGTGATGCCGGTCTTCTGGTTATTGCGCTTGACACCCCGCTGGAACCCATCGATTCGGCTGATGCCACATTTGCCACCGATAACTTCAAGGCAGGTGAATTGATCGGAGCCTGGGCGGCCGCTGCAATGGGTGATGCCGCTGCCGATGCAAAAATTGCCATGCTCGATCTTGCGGTCAGCCAGCCATCAGTAGGTGTGCTGCGCGATCAGGGCTTTTTGCAAGGCTTTGGTATCGATTTGGGCGATCCAAACAAATGGGGCGATGAAACCGATCCGCGCATCGTTGGCAACGACGTTACCGCTGGTAATGAAGAAGGCGGTCGCAAGGCGATGGAAAATCTGTTGACCAAAGACCCGATGATCAACGTGGTTTACACCATCAACGAACCAGCTGCAGCCGGGGCCTATGAGGCACTAAAAGCAGTGGGTCGTGAAGGTGATGTACTGATCGTTTCTGTAGACGGTGGTTGTCCGGGTGTTGCCGATGTCAAGGATGGAGTCATTGGTGCAACCTCGCAGCAGTATCCATTGCTGATGGCCTCACTCGGTATTGAAGCGATCGCAGCCTGGGCAAAAGACGGCAGCAAGCCGGAGAACACACCCGGGCTTGATTTTTTCAACACAGGTGTCAATCTGGTTACCGACAAGCCGGTAGAAGGTGTAGAGTCAATCGACACCACCGAGGGTACGGAGAAGTGTTGGGGCTAACGTCACCAAGGTGACGAGCCATGCTAATTGTGGAACCGGTTGACGCACCGTCACCGGTTTCGGAGTTAGCCACACAACGGCGCTTATTTAGCGCCGTTTCTGATTGGGTATTCTTGATAAAGGAGACACGGCTTGGCTGAGGAATACGAAACCAGTCTGCAGGACAGTGCTGCTGAGATCGCGTCATTTGAAGACGACAAACCAGGCGTGTTGTCGTGGATACAGGCAACACTGCACCACAATCCTTCGTTGGTTCCATTGCTGGTTTTACTGGCATCGGTTGCCGGGTTTGGCTTGTATCTCGGGCCAAAATTTTTCTCACCCTTTGCGCTAACACTGATTTTGCAGCAGGTGGCCATTGTGGGAATTGTCGGGGCCGCGCAAACACTGGTGATACTGACTGCTGGTATCGACCTGTCAGTGGGTGCCATTATGGTTTTGTCGTCCGTGGTAATGGGGCAGTTCACCTTTCGTTATGGCCTGCCGGTTGAACTTGCGGTGTTATGCGGTTTTGCGGTGGGTGCATTTTGTGGCTGGATCAACGGTGTGTTGGTCGCCATTGTCCGTCTTCCCCCTTTCATTGTGACCCTGGGTATGTGGCAGATCGTGTTGGCTTCCAACTTTCTGTACTCGGCAAACGAAACTATTCGCAGTCAGGATATTCAGGAAAAAGCCGCGTTACTGCAATTCCTTGGTGGAAAAGTCAAATACGAAGGTGCCGTGTTTACCTATGGCGTCTTTGCTTTGGTCATTTTGGTTCTGGTACTTTCCTACGTGCTCAATCACACGGCCTGGGGCCGTCATGTCTATGCCGTCGGGGATGATATTGAAGCTGCGGAACTCAGTGGCGTCAGAACCAAGCGTGTGCTGATTTCAGTTTACGTGGTTGCCGGCCTGATTTGCTCATTGGCTGGCTGGGCATTGATCGGTCGCATTGGCTCTGTTTCACCCACGGCCGGGCAATTCGCCAATATTGAATCCATCACCGCGGTAGTTATCGGCGGGATTTCCCTTTTTGGCGGGCGCGGCTCAATTCTCGGTATGCTGTTCGGTGCCTTGATTGTTGGAGTATTTTCTTTGGGTTTAAGACTTATCGGCACTGATCCCCAATGGACTTACCTGCTGATCGGGTTATTGATAATTCTGGCTGTGGCTGTTGACCAATGGATAAGAAAGGTGTCGACATGAGTGATATTCAACCGGTATTAAAAGCCAGCAAGCTGACCAAACGATTCGGGCGCGTCGTCGCGCTCGATCATGCTGATCTTGAATTGTATCCGGGTGAAGTGCTGGGGTTGATCGGAGATAACGGTGCCGGAAAAACATCGCTGATAAAAGTGATTTCAGGTGCTATGCGAGCTGATAGCGGCACCATCTGGCTCAATGGCAAGGAAGTCGACTTTCATTCGCCGATGCATGCGCGGGAAACCGGTATCGAAACGGTTTACCAGAACCTGGCGCTGTCGCCTGCCCTATCCATAACTGACAACATGTTTCTTGGTCGAGAAATCAGAAAGCCCGGTCTGCGTGGGAATGTGTTTCGAATGCTGGATCGCAAGGCGATGGAAAAACAGGCACGTGAAAAGCTATCGGAGCTTGGCCTGCTGACCATCCAGAATATCAGCCAGTCGGTTGAGACCCTGTCTGGTGGACAACGACAGGGTGTTGCTGTTGCACGTGCAGCAGCGTTTGGTTCTAAAGTGATCATCATGGATGAGCCGACTGCGGCACTGGGTGTCAAGGAATCACGTCGTGTGCTCGATTTGATTCAGGATGTGCGTGCTCGCGGTATCCCCATCATCCTTATCTCTCACAACATGCCACACGTTTTCGAAGTATCTGATCGAGTACATGTGCACAGGCTGGGCAAACGGCTCTGTGTTATCGATCCAAAAGAGCACAGCATGTCTGACGCTGTCGCCTATATGACAGGGGCCAAGATTCCTGAACCGTCAGCACTGAGCGCCTAACAAACAGCTAAATAACAGTTTGCCAGTTTCTCTTGCCGATCCTGAAGAGAGGCCGATCCTGAAGAGGGCGTCGGGACTGGGTGAAAGCAGTTTGAGGTAAAGCCGGACCTACTGGTCTACCGGGTAAAGCAACTGTTGATCGATCTGGATTACAGTGCCGGTCAGGTTGTTCAAGCGCTGCAGCTCTTCGACCGTGGTGTTATAACGTCTGGCAAGCAAGCTTAAGCTTTCGCCTCGCCTGACGCGATGAAAAGCGTTCGGAACAAAAACCTCAGATTGCACCGTTTCACTTTCGATCTGCTCCAGTGTGTTGGTACTGGCAGAGGCCGGTAAATCTGCTGCGATAACGGGCGTCTCCGACTGGCCGCTAGCCTGCATGATCACGGTCTCGGGTGTGGCAGGCAAAGGCGGTGTGTTAATCGTGGTACTACCCGCACTGGTGTTGTTGGTGGTTGTTCTTACTGTATAACTGTCAGGCTCTCGCTGTTGCAAGGTATTGGATGGCGCAGCTACACGGTTGCTGTAGGGTGCACTGTCAAAATCCAGTCGAGTCAAGCCAAACCCCAGCACAGAGGCTGAGAGCAGCAATATAACAATATCTGATTTTGCAACCATGACTAGTTTCCTGTGGGGAAGCACTTGCGACCTGGTAGCTGTAGCAAGAGATCCCCGATTATTGCACGGTGTTCGTCAGGATTCCTGACAAAACGTTAACTTCGGCAATCGGTTTTACGTTATTTGTTGATATTCCGGACGTGGTAACACTTTGGGTTGGGTGGCATTGAGTATTAGTTGCGATGCTTCACATTCTGCACAAGGCCGGGCTTTGGGTTGAGGGAGCATAAGCAACCTATTTAAATCAGGGAGTTAACAGACTGGCTGCCCGATCTCTTGCCGAATACCATGCCATCGCCAATTTTAACAAGGGTGTTCTCAAACCGGGTCCACCCGGGAATTTTTTACTTTCCACTGTCGCCAGCAGATCGAAACGGCAACTGAATTTTGCTGTCAGTTCTGCGCATTGGAAATCATGTGCGGTGACCGTCGCGTCGCCCCGACTGTGTTGGCTGTCATCGTTATTGATCCCTGTTCTGCGTATCGCATGACACAGCAGTTTGCCGGACATTGTGGCCATTGCAACCCCGTGACCTGAGTATCCCGAGGCCGACCATACCGACAACCCCAGCTTGCGAAAGCAGGGCAGCCTAGAGCGTGTGATAGCCAGCGTGCCTCCCCAGGTATAGTCAAGTTGAGTCCCTGCAAGTTGCGGAAACACCGATAACATTCTGGGCTCCACGACGGCACGGATATCGTCGGGAAATCGATAACCCCAGCTTTCACCACCACCAAACAACAATCGATGGTCTG
>CALFCE010000035.1 GCA_937951215.1 uncultured Granulosicoccaceae bacterium | reverse complement strand
GTATTCGCCAGGAAAGGCACTGGCATCACAAACGCAGTCGCTCCTGTCCGGTGTGACAACCGGTGAATCACATCGTGGGGATTAGCGGAAAAATTTCTGCTCAAGCCCCCAAGTAACGATACGAACTGGACGTCAGGCTTGCCTTTGACCGGCAGATTATCGACACAGGCAGCCAGAGTACGCCCATGACCTACGCCGATGGACTTGTTATGTGAGGAAACCATCTCGCGACGGAGAAATTGAGCCCCACCATGGCCAAGGGCACGCAAAGGCAATTCATCGTCGTCATATTCCGGTATGACCTCACAGGCATCGAGCTGGAATTGATTGCAAATCAAACTTTCGAGCTCGATGCACTCGGATATTTCACCTTCTATATGAAACTTGACCAAGCCCTCGCGCTGCGCCTTGTTAATCAGGCGGTGGGCTTTCAAATTATTCAAACCCAGTTTTTTCGCGACTTCGCTCTGGGTCAACCCGCCGATATAGTGCAACCAGGCAGCACGTGCAGCGAGATTAGCGTCGCTATTGTCGGCCTCGAGTCTGCGGGGCCGATGGCTTTCTTCAGGAGAACTCAAGGGCTGTTGGCTCCATGTTTCGCAATCAGATTCCTTTGATGAAATTATTTTCTATTAGTGAATATATTTTCACGCATTGTAAACAAGGTCAACACTTACTGCAAAATGGCATGAAAAATTCAAGTTATTTGGACGATGGATCTGCACAAAGACGGAAAACGAGCATGGACAGCTGGAGGCTTCAAATTCAATGGCAATCAAAATGCTATATATTGCAGTTTTAAAAATTAGCGATGCTGTTTAATCGAATTGAGGCGTTTATGTCTGCCCAGAACAGGCCCAGAAATAAGAGTTTGGCTCCGTTGAATGGTGTACGCAGAAGCACCGTGTTGCTGGGTATTCTGCTGTGCTTTGCACTACTTCTGCTCAGCATGAGTTCACTTCACACGGCACAGCAAAAAAGACAGGATTACCGCTTTCTCTCGCGCTACCTCAAACTGGAAGCGTTACTCGGACAAGCTACAACCGCTCTGGCAAACGAACGCGCAACACTACATTGGATGGCTGGCCTTGATGGCCTGTTTTACGTGGGCAATACGCTGGAGGCCTACCAAAAAAAGACAGACGAAGCTGCACAATTAGTGTTATCCGAAGTTGCAAAGTCACTTGACGACAAAGCTTTCTCGGATCACCTGACGTTTCAGTCACGCCATATCAGAAAGCTGCTTGCCCAATTCGAACAGGATATCGTTGCTCAACACGTCTATCGGGCGTCAATGTCCAGCGACCTGGCTTTGATGGATAGCCAGCGGGATCGCGACCTGCATTTGTTTGTTTTTAACCACTTCGGAACATTGATTGCCCATCTTGATAATTTGCGCTCGGGACTTCGTTACCAATCTGTCAACCAACCGCCTGCGATACTCACCAATTTTGCGTTTTCAGATGCTGCCTGGCAGATCTCACTGGCAAACTCAAAATTATCGGCCCTCTTCGAAGGCTATATCACCTCAGGCAACAATGCTCTGGGAACCGCATCAGCGCAATCTGCCAGTTTAATTGGAAAGATGGAACAGCAACAACAGATGATTCGTGAAATCGAAGCCTATAACAATATTGATCACGATCTGGTTGCCAAGGCAACCGCACTGAGCAAATGGTACAACTCAAGCTATCAACCAGCAGTCAGGAGAATAGTCCAGGCTATCGGTACCGAGACCCAACCACCCTATTCAAACTGGCAATGGAAAAAAAATTCCAATACATTACAAAATTTCGGAAAAGATGTTTACAACAAGGCCAGTGAAATTTCCTTTCGGTATGTGGCGGATGCACAGCAATCAGCGATACACAGTTTCCTCGCGAATGGTTTGCTCATCATTTGTTCTGCCGGCTTGTTGTTATGTGTCGCTCGTATTATGCGAAAAGTTCATCATCAGGCAATCCACGATGAGCTGACTGGCTTGCCCAACAGGCGTTACTTCAGAATCCATCGCGAAAATTTCCTCGATGGCAACAAGACATTCAGCCAGCCTTGCGGGCTGCTATTAATAGATCTGTATAAGTTCAAATCTGTCAATGAGCGTTTGGGGCAAACAACCGGCGACAAACTTCTGCAGGCAGTTGGGGAGCGGTTGGACACTTTTTTTGCCGGAGAGGCTTTCGTTGCCCGCATGGACGGAGACGAATTTTCGGTTCTGATACACGACGATGTAGCGCCCGATATCATCGAAAAAGCCAATCAAGTCTCTGCCATTCTGAGCAATCAATTTAAGATCGAGGGGCACTCAATACAACTGCAAAGTTGTATCGGCTGTGCCAGCTACCCGGCTGATGCTGACTGCTCTGAGGATCTCAACAAAGCTGCTAATTTGGCACTTAATGCCGCCAAAGCAGAAGGTGCCGGCACAGTGACAGCATTTAAAGCGTCCATTGCCGAGGCTTTTTTCGACAGAGAGCTAATGGAAATCGAGCTTCGGAATGCACAAAGCCTCAATCAGTTCGAACTGTATTATCAACCACAGTTCGACCTGCAACAACAAAAGGTCAGCGGGGTTGAAGCCCTGATTCGCTGGCACCATCCTAAACGGGGAATGGTGTCACCTGCTATTTTCATCCCGCTTGCTGAAGAGTGCGGAATGTTGCCGCAAATTGGCCAGTGGGTTCTCGAACAGGCCTTTCACCAGTCTAACTTGTGGCGTAAACATGAAGATTTACAACTCAAAATGTCAGTTAATGTCTCTGCGCATCAATTTTTCCAAGGCAACCTCACATCCATAATAAAGGAAGGCCTCATAAGAGAGGAGCTACCGCCTGAGACAGTGGAACTCGAGATAACCGAAAGCGCAGCGATGGAGGAAATGGACGTCGTGACCAGCAAATTGGCAGAGCTCCGGGACCAGGGAGTTCAGGTTGCGCTGGATGATTTCGGAACCGGATTTTCATCGCTGAGTTACTTGCAGGAACTGCCGCTTGATACTCTAAAAATTGATCAATCCTTTATTTACAGCTGCAAAGACGACAAGGACGAGCACTATCTACTGTTGCAAGGAATAACCGCGATTGCGCAATCACTCGGGTTTGGCACCGTTGCCGAAGGTGTCGAGACACAAGCACAATTGGAAATTGTTTCAGAGCTCGGAATTGATACGGTACAAGGGTATTTTTATTCCAAACCAGTGCCTGCGAAAGACATTCCAGCCATGGTGGCTACCTTGAACAAAGACACAGAAAACAAATCATTAAAAGCTGCCTGAACTAATCGAAAAACATTGGTAGCAACCGCATTCGAGGGTAGCTGCAATGTCACTGAATCCGCTTTCAATTAATCCGCAGACTTCATCAGCGGGCCCGATCAATAGACTAGATCAACAGACTTGATCGCCTTGATCAACAGACTTAATCAGCGGGCTTAATCAGAGGATTGGGGCTGCCCGTAGGTTTGAAATTTCTCGAGAACACGATCCATCTCCGTATTGGGTAACAGGTGCATCCCACCAATTAACAGGGCATGGTAGTACTGTTTTGCCAGGGTTTCCAATTCAACTGCAGCCCACATGGCCTTTTCAAGATTGGGTCCGGCGACGACCATACCATGATTGGCCAGCAAACAAGCCGAGCGATCTTTCATTGCCTTGATAATGTTGTCGGATAGCTCCGGTGTTCCAAATGTTGCGTATTCAGCACAGCGAACATCGTTCCCGCCAAAAGCCGCAATCATGTAGTGGCAAGAGGGTATCGGTTTTCGCGCAATGGAAAGGATGGTGGCGAACGTCGAGTGGGTATGCACGACAGCACCAAAGGCCGGATTGCTTTTCAGGATAGCACGATGAAAATGCCACTCTGACGATGGCTTCATTGGACCTTCCCACTCTGCAGAATCGTAGACCAGTGAACACTTGGCGATGTGAGCACTTTCCAGATCTTCATAGGGAACACCCGTCGGTGTTATCAACATATCACGCTCATGCATCGCAGATATGTTGCCCGAGGTACCCTGATTCAAACCACTGGCATTCATTTCCAGACAAAGCTTGATTATCAGCTTCCGTTTTTCCAGTTCGTTCAACGTAAATTTCCCTTTGGTTTTCTGACAAATTAATTCTGGAATAGGTGTTTCAAACTGACGGATGTTGACCTGATTCTGTCGAGAAACAACCGAATGCTCTGCTGAAAGCTATCGGCTGTATAAAGCGTCGATTCACGTCAGCGTCGGCAACCAACTTAACTATGCATGATTAACCGCGATATTTGTGTTATCGGTCTCATTTAATAGTGCTCTGGCGGTACTCTGATCTGTAATCAGTGCAGTCACCAAACCCTTTTTCAACACGGCAGACAGCGCCTCGACCTTACTGCTGCCAGCTGAAATCATAATTCTCTGATTGATACTCAGGTAATCCTGCTGCTGTACTCCCAAAACCCGCTGGTTGATTTCGTGCTGTAACACATCACCCTGAGCGTCGATGTAGTAGCCAAGAAAATTACCTACCGCCCCGCTCTCGCGCATCGAAGTTGTCGCATCGTCACCGACAACGCCAGCGCGCTGCATTGTTGCGTTTTGCATCCCACCAATACTGACGAGGGCCAAATCAGAGGCACAGGCTCGTTGGTATGCCTCCTTGAAATCAGGCTGCCGTACCAGCACGTCATGAGAGGCTTGTGAGTCACAGACAATCGGCCCCGGAAAATACCAACATTCGGCACCGAGATTCCCGGCAAGTTCTGTGGTCGCTTCAAATTGATCCAATGTTGAACGGCGAGACAGATTACCGATTAACGAGGACACAACCAGATTTTTCAAACCTGCTTTCAAGTATTTTGGCGATTTCAGCTGTTTGGCAAACTCACGCAGGGTTTCTCCCCAGCCTACGCCAATGGTGATGTTATCCCGCAAATAACGATCAGCGCATTCGCAAGCACCGCGAGCTACATCCAGCGTCTGTTGCTCTTCTGTCTCTGCATAGGAAAGTACAATCTCGCACCAGGTCAGTGAAAAGCGTTTTGCCATTCTCTCAGCCAGCTCCACATTCTCAAGCAGTGGCGAGTTGATATTGATAGTGACAACACCTCGCGCCCGAGCCTCGGACAGCAGCCGGATAACACGTGCCCTCCCTATTCCCAATTCGGCTGCGATTTGTTGCTGGGTTAGCCCCAATTCATAGTAGCAACGAGCTATGCGAACCGCTAACTGTTCAGGCCATTCAGCATCGACACGCTGCTGATTTTGCTTATCGGCTTGCAAAACTTTCCTTTGGATAATGATTGTGACTGTTCAAATCAGCCAGCAACCCGCCATTGAATGCAATCTGCGTTAAGTAACCCTCGATAAAGTGCAAAGTCATATACAACATTGAACACGACACAACGACCACCTGAATGAAGTGATAGGGACCTGCGGGTCACCAACAGACACATATGTTTAACCATAATAACAATTGTGTTGATCTGCCACAATGAATTGTGGCAACCTGTCTACAGGAAACCAGACAACATTGCTAACGAGATCATTCGATGTCCCCGGCAAGGAAAGAAAAGCGACAGGTACAAGCCACGCACAGCCAAATTGTTTACGGCCAGTCAGATTGCAGACAGCTTACTGCCCTTCCCTCACTCGGGCGGGAAGCACCTGGTTTGCGATCGATTGGCTTGCATTCGCTTGTTTTGCTTTCGCTCGGATTACGATCACAGGGTTTGCTTTCCTTGGGTTTGCTTTCCTTGGGTTTGCGTTCTTTAGGGTTGCGACCACTATGTTTGCTTTTCTCGGGTGACTTGCGATGACTGACGTACCAACGTCCGTCAAACCACCACTACAACGTCGGTTCATTTCCGACTCGGCATTCCCGTGGTTATTTCCGTTATTGGCACTGTTGCTGGTATTTGCTGTCTATCCTTTCTTTTACAACATTTATCTGTCGGTCCATGAATTTGTACCACGCCGGCGCGCTCTGGAATTTGTAGGTTCGGCCAACTGGGTTAAGTTGTTTTCTGACAGCCGCATGTGGGGCGCATTGGCAGTGACACTCATTTACACCGGTGTCTGCCTGCTTATTCAGCTCGTCCTTGGCATGCTCATCGCCCTGCTGCTTGATTCAGACGATCCGGGATTTGGCTTTCTGAGAGGTTTGCTGACACTGACACTGGTAATACCACCGGCCGTGACGGCAATGATCTTTTTACTCCTCGAAGACGCCAATTTCGGCGTGATGACCTATTACCTGCAGGCTCTCGGTTTGCTCGGAAGCAATCCGATACTGGCCAATCCCTCGACAGCATTGATGGGCGTAATGATCGCGGACATATGGCAATGGACTCCCTTTATGGTGCTGATTTTTCTGGCAGGTCTTCGCGCATTGCCGCCAGAGCCATTTGAATCTGCAGTCATTGATGGCGCATCCAACTGGCAGGTTTTTCGCCGCCTGACACTTCCGATGATGAGTAAGGTGATTGCCATCGCTGTGCTCATTCGCGGCATCGATCTTTTTCGTACCTTTGACTATGTTTATGTGATGACATCGGGTGGGCCCGGAACTGCGACCTATACTCTGAGTCTCTACGCCTGGCAGCAAACCTTCAGCTTCATCAAGTGGGGATATGGCGCCACATTGAGCCTCTTTTCATTGATAGTCATTCTTGTCATTGCTCATATTTACGTCGGATTAACCAAACTGAAATGGTGACGTCATGCTAAGCCCTGGCCAACGAATGCTGCGTGCGCTGGTTGCATGGATGGTTGTCGGAATTTTCTTCTTCCCGATTTACTACTGGTTTACCATCGCATTCAGAATCGACAAGGAGATTTTCGAAATCCCGCCATTGTTGCTGGACTTCACTTTCAGCTGGCAATCGTTCGAGGAGGTCTTCGGAATCACGATCGGCGCAAAGGGAGGGTTGGAAGTCGTTCCAGGGGGTGGTAACTACTACATGGTTCCACGTCTGGTCGACAGTATCATTGTAGCGGTAGGTTCGACAGCATTGGCTGTCACGGTAGCAACGCTTGCCTCCTATGCCTTGTCCCGTATGCGCATACCCGGGCAGCATCATTTCGTTTTCTGGATACTGTCTACCCGCATGATGCCACCAGTTGCGGTCGCGATCCCGATGTTTTTTATCTACAAAAATTTCGGATTGCTCGATTCCCACCTCGGCATCATTATCGTCCACGCGCTGATGAATCTGCCCCTGGCGGTGTTGTTACTGAAAAGTTTTTTTGATGACATCCCACAGGAAATAGACGAGGCAGCACTGATTGATGGTGCATCTCGATTTCTTATTTTTCGCAAAATCGTGATGCCAATGGCTATCGGCGGAATCGCTGCAACAGCCGTATTGTGTTTTATTTTCAGTTGGACTGAATTTCTTTTTGTACTGACTCTGACACAGACATCGTTGAAAACCGTACCCGTGGTGTCAACCACCTTTGTCACATCCACAGGTACTGCCTGGGGCAAAATGGCGGCCCTCGGGGTCACCGCGATGATACCGGCCTTTATCTTTATCTTGTTGGTGCAAAAAAATCTGGTAAGAGGTTTAACTCTCGGTTCATTGAAACAATAGCCGGGAAAGACGCGAATCGCATGGGGTGATTCGGGCGTTGCAACTCAGTCCCTTGTCGGGACTATTCATGGGAGGAGACACCTGTATGAAGTTCAACCACAACAACCGAAAACGCTATCTGGCGTCGGTAACTGATCGCTATGTAAAAGGTCAGATGGATCGGAGAACCTTTCTGCGCTCTGCCGGTAAACTCGGGCTCGGCGCAGGGGTACTTGGGCTCAGCGCAACCATGCCATTTGGTGGCCGCGGTGGTTTTATCAATTCCGCACAAGCGCTGGAGATTCAGCCAGATGCAGACATGATGGCATGGCTGAAAGATGCGGCAAAACCCTTTGCCGGACAAACCATCAAGCTTGCAACCGAGTCGACTCCACCTTCAAACGCGATCAATTCTGCACTGAAGCCTTTCTTCGAGGAAGCAACTGGAATCAAGGTAGAAATTGAAGTACTTCCGCTTGAACAGGTACTGCAGAAATTGACGCTGGATGTAGCTTCAGGTCTGGGTACTTACGACCTTTACTATATCGATCAAAGCTGGATGGCCAGTTTTTCAGGTGATGTTATTGATCCGCGTGAAAAGTATGAAGCCAATTCAGATCTGGCAATGCCAAACTACAATATGGATGATTTTCTGCCAGCACTGGTAGACGGCATTTCCATGTATGACGGCATCATGGTCGGCGTGCCGTATGACATTCCGATTTTTATCACCATGTATCGCAAAGATATTTATGACGAGCTGGGCCTGAAAGTACCTACCACCATGGAAGAGTATATGGCCAATGCTGTCGCTATTCAGGAAGCCAAGGCACCTGAGATTTACGGTACCACCGGGCAAATGAAATCAGGCCACTACAGTCTTGAATGTGACTGGACTTGCTGGCTCTGGGCACATGGCGGTTCAATCTTCGGACCCGATGGCAAATTCACTGGTAACGATGATGCCGGTATGGCAGCAATGGAATACTGGATAAAACTCAAGGAAAACATGCCAGAGGGTGTCACCACCTGGACCTGGGATGGTCAGGGCCAGTCGGTACTTCAAGGTATCGCCGGTCAAGCTTTGAGCTGGGGTGAATTCTTCCCATGGTGGGATGGTCCGGACGACTCGAAAGTATCTGGTTTGATGGAAGCCGCGGTACCACCCGCGCCAGCAGCACCACTGCGCACAACGGACCAAACCGGTTACGGTGAGATCCCGGGTGTTGGACATCAAGGTGGATCGTCATTGGCGGTATCCAAGTACTCCAAGCATCAGGATGCAGCCTGGTTATTCGCGCAATGGGCGACGTCCTTTGATACCCAGGTATACATTACAGCGCTAGGTGGTGGCACCGGCCCCACCCGTGAAAGTGTCTACGATGACCCACGTATCAAAGCTAACGCCAAGCCTGGAATTCCGGGTACCACGCGTCATCTTGATGTTGTGCGTGAAACCATCGCCAGCCACATGGGTTCGGAGCCTGATCTTCCCGAGTGGGCTGAATTGTCTAATGACACCATTCCGGTTGAACTGGGTCGTTTCTGGGCTGGTGAATATGATTCACCAAAAGCCGCGATGGACTCAATTGCCAAGAAAGTCGATGGTATTTTGAAAGGCTAGTCTGCTGCAGGACTGGTTGGCTGCGGCAAATCATGCCGCAGCCTCTTTTTCTCTTTGGCTTCCGACAACTGGAAAAATCTGTCGGTTCTGTGCGCGAGCGTTTATCACCCATACTGCTCCGTACAGCTTGAATCTTTTGGCAGGAACACCGGATGACAACGACTACAGAACTCGTCATTGGGCTAGATAGCTCCACCCAAAGTACAAAAGCCATTGCCTGGAATAGACAGGGCGATGCGATTTGTGAAGGTCGCGCCGATATACCGATGCAAAACCCCGGCTTCGAGCGCTACGAGCAGGCACCGGAAGACTGGTGGAGTGCGTGCTGTATCGCTTTGCGTGAATGCGTGTCCCTGCTACCCGAGAATTGCACTGTCGTTGGGTTGTCCATCTCCAATCAACGCGAAACCATTGGTTTTGTCAGCAATGACGGTGCAACTCTGGCACCCGCCATTGTGTGGCTCGATGAGCGAGCTCGCGACTACGTAAAAATATTCTGCGATCAATTTGGCGCTGATCGCGTACATCAGATTACCGGGCGACCACCTGATCTGACACCTTGCCTGTATCGCATTGCATGGATGAAGGATCACGAGCCAGAGCTCTACGCCAGAAAACCGATATTTGTCGATGTGCAGTGCTATCTTTCACGCCAGCTGTGCGGTGGCCGGTGGCGCACAGGATGGACCAGTGCAGATCCGATGGGTTTGCTGGATATGGAGAAAAAACAGTGGTCAGAACCAATACTCGACGCGCTGGAGTTATCTGTTGATCAATTTCCTGAGTTGGTTCCTCCAGGCGAAACCCTGGGCAACATCAGTGAAGCCGCTGCCGCATTAACCGGGCTACCCGAAAACCTTCCTGTATTCGCGGCTGGTGGCGATGGTCAATGTGCCGGGCTGGGAACCAACTGCACGACGCCGGATCGCGCCTATATCAACCTCGGTACAGCGGTAGTTTCGGGTATCTGGTCTGCCGACTACCGTATCTCAACATCCTGGCGTACCGAAATTGCAGCCCAGGGCAACGGCTACATTCTGGAAAATTGCCTGCGATCCGGGGCGCACCTGCTGAACTGGTTTGTTGACATGTTCAACACATCGGATCTGGAACACTCCGGTGATGTGTTTGTTGAATTGGAAAAAGAAGCCATGCAACTGCCGATAGGCTCGGAAGGACTATTGATTCAACCCTATTGGAGCGGTGTTATGGACCCTTACTGGGACAACTCCGCCAGAGGCGTCATCACTGGTATCGGAGCTGCGCATACCCGTGCCCATATCTATCGAGCCATCCTTGAAGGTATTACGCTGGACCAGGTGATGAGTACCCAGGACATGGAACGAGATGCCAATCAGCATATCTCGCACTACCTGGCAATCGGGGGTGGCGCTAAAAGCAAGCTTTGGCGACAAATGCTGGCTGATGCTTCAGGGAAAGAAGTCAAGATCAGTCCCACAGTAGAAGCATCAGCCTTGGGCGCTGGTATGACAGCAGCTTTCGGAGCCGGCTGGTTCGAGAGCATTGAGCAGGCAGCTGACTCGATGTCACGGGTCTCGGAAACGATTACCCCGCGAGCCGAAACAAAAGCTGCCTACGATGAGCTGTTGAGTATCTACCGTGAGCTCTATCATTCAGGTGCCAGTATCAACCAACGACTGGTGGCCCTTGCAGCAGCACAGAAAAACTGACTCTGTCGGCTTTTTGAGTTACCAACCAAAAATAACATTATCCAAATAGCATTACCTGATACCAATTAAATGAATATCCAATTCGGGGTTAAATCATAGTGAGTCACAGCGAGTACGGCGGAGTCATCAACGAGTTGGTCGCAGGCACCTGGGAAGAACCTGTAACCGGCAAGCGTTACACTATTCCGCCTGACGACATTGTTATCTCAGCCTCACTGGATGGGAGAGAGGCAGAGCTCGTCGCATCACAACACGCTGGCCAGAGCATTATGGTGGTGTCGGATGAATACACCCACGAAGCATTGGCGCGCCGCGTATTTGAAAACCTGCAAGCAGCCGGGATGAACGTAAAAGACCATGTCTGGAAAACACCCAGCTGTTCGGAACAAGGCGTGGAGCAACTTCGCGCAGAAACTCAAGGTGTTGAAGTACTGGTAGCGGTGGGCTCAGGTACCATTAATGATTCCGTTAAATATGCCAGCTTTCTCGATGGACGCGAGTACTCGGTTTTCCCGACTTCTCCAATGAATGCGTTCACCACCAACACAGCCTCAGTGTCATTCGATGGTTTCAAGCGATCGCTGACCTGCCATGGGGCAAAAGGGATCTATTTCGATCTGTCTGTGTTGGCACAATGCCCACAACGCCTCATATCTGCGGCATTCGCTGACGTCATTTGCCGCACTACCGCTCAGGTTGACTGGCTGATGTCAAACATGTTGTTCGATACACCTTATAGTGACACTCCCTATACATTGCTGGCTTACGATGAGGGATCAATGATCGACAATGCGCTGGGCATTGGCTCGGGAGACCTCGAAGCTCTGGCAATGCTGACGAGGATATCGGCCATTATGGGGCTGGGAACCTGCTTTACCCAAACCACCCACAGTGGCAGCATGGCCGAACATATGGTTTCCCACTACATAGACATGTTCAGTGGCAAAAATCATCCCGGCACATCCCATGGTGAACAAGTTGGGGTTGCAACTGTATCATTATCCAAACTTCAGAATTCCATTCTCCATAGTGAGACGCCACCGGTATTGAGTGAAACCGTCATACCTGAAGATAGACTGCATTCTCGCTATGGCCCTGACATGGCCAGAATGATGATTGAACAAACCAGACTCAAGGCCCTGGACAGCGAAACGACTGATCGATTAAACACCACCTTTGAACGGGAGTGGCCGGACTTTCGGGCCAGACTCATTGATGTGATGCTTCCATTTGACACACTTTACGACGCAATGGGCCGGGCCGGCTGTCAGCGCAGTGCAGAAGAACTGGGCGTTGATGCCTCGTTCTATCGTCATGCTCTGGAAGACGCACGATTCATCCGTGACAGATTTACCATGCTGGATTTAGCTGCTGAAAGCGGCCAACTTGAACAGTTCGCCGCAGCTTGAAACCACCAGCCGAAAACAAGACGGTAAAAAAACTATGAATGCAGTTGAGTACGAAGGGATCGCCAAGCGCTTTGGCTCTGTTTCCGTAATGGAAGATATCAGCTTTGCCATCAGCGAAAAGAAATTTGTTGTGTTACTGGGTCCTTCCGGCTGTGGAAAAACCACTTTACTGAGAATGACCAGCGGTCTGGAAAAAGTATCCAAGGGTGAGATACGGTTTTTTGGCAATCGTATCAACGAGGTCCATCCAAGAGATCGTGATATCGCCATGGTGTTTCAAACCTATGCGCTCTACCCTCAAATGAAGGTGTTCGACAATATAGCGTTTAGTTTGCAGGTCAGAAAACAACCCAAGGCAGAAATAAAGAAGCGGGTGGAAGAAGCTGCGGAAATTCTGGATCTGACTCCCTATCTACAACGCTATCCAAAAGCCCTGTCAGGCGGACAACGGCAACGCGTGGCAATGGGCCGGGCATTGGTGCGCCATCCCAAAGTCTTTCTGTTTGATGAGCCTTTATCCAATCTCGATGCGAAACTCAGAGCGCAAATGCGCTATGAGATTCGCCGTATCCACAATCAACTCGACACCACTACCATCTACGTAACCCATGATCAGATCGAGGCTATGACGATGGCCGATGAAATTGTTGTTATGCAGAACGGAATAATCGAACAAATTGGCACGCCAGACGAAATCTATGATCGACCCGCCAACCGTTTTGTTGCCGATTTCATTGGTTCACCTTCGATTAATTTTGTTGAAGGGGTTGTTGATACCACCAGTTCAGCTCCGGTGCTTCAAGTGGAATCACAGCAATTGCCGCTGCCAACCGGACTCAATCTCGAACCCGGGCGAGAGTTAATTTATGGTATCCGGCCGCTGGATATCAAGCACGATCAGGGCAGTGCTCTATCGGGCTCCCTGGATTTTATTGAAAATACCGGTGCCGAATCGCATGTTCATTTTATGTTTGGTGGAAACAGAATGCGGCTTGTCAAACACGAACGGCTAAGTCTGAATCCCGGTGAAACCGTAAACTTTCTTCCAGATCTGGAAAAAGTGCATTTGTTCGACAAGCAATCTGGCGCCCGTATCAACTAACAAGCGGTCAATCAGTTAAAGCAAACCAAAGCTTGCTCCCGAGGTTTGGGCCACAAGCGCGTTTTCATTAGCTGGAGGTACTTATTCAATGCAACGAATGGTCGTTCTCGGAGCCGGTGTGATGGGCAGTGCCTTGTGTGTTCCGGCTGCAGACAACGGGCTGGATGTAACACTGGTCGGGACTCATCTCGATCATTCCATCATTGAGTCTTTAAAATCCAGTCACTACCACCCTGCTCTTGACGCCAGGCTGCCCGATTCCATTCGATACCTGCAAATTGACGAGTTGACTGCTGAACATTTGATGCAGGTCGATCTCTTTGTCATTGGCGTCAGCAGCCCCGGAATGGATTGGGCAATAGAGACGATCAGAGCAAAAAAAACAGCGCTTTCAACGCTGGCATTGATAACAAAAGGGCTTGAACCTGACAATGACGCCCCTGCTCTTACCTATGCGGATGCTCTTCCAGTCAAGTTGGCAGCGCAACAGGAATCTACACTGGAACCCATCACTTTTGAACACCTGGTTGGCATAGGCGGGCCGTGTATTGCCCGCGAACTGGCACTCAGACAACCTACAGCCGTGGTGTTTGGCTGCGTTGACAATGACGCCCTTGCCACTATGGCAAATGCCCTGCAAACGGACTACTACCGTATAAAACAATCCGCTGATGTAACAGGTATTGAAGCCTGTGCTCCATTGAAAAATTTTTTTGCGATTGGCGTCAGCGCCACCCTCGGGCACTATGCAACTGAAAAAAACCAAGTGGTCTCTGTATCCAAAAATCCGACGGCCGCCTATTTCAATCAGGCTGTTGTGGAAATGGCAGCGCTGGCCGAATGGTTGGGTGGTCGCCGCGATACTGCCTACGATCTGGCCGGCATGGGCGATCTGCACGTGACCGTTGGCGGTGGCAGAAATAGCCGTCTCGGAACCTGTCTTGGACAAGGGCTAACCATAAGTGAGGCCATGGCAGGCCCCCTGCAAGGGCAAACGGTGGAAGGCATAGATACCGGCAGGGTATTGTCGGCAGGCTTTCGCAAGGCCATCGACAACGGAGAGCTGAGAAAAGAGAATTTCCCACTCACCACGGCAATACTTGATTGCATTGAATTCGATTGTCAGTTTGGTTTATGCCATCAATTATTCTGAAGGTAAATTCAGCGTTCCCAGTGCCATCGTTCAGAGTGCCATCGTTGTCTGGACCATCGTTCCCAGTGCTATGGTTCGCAGTGCCATGGTTCGCAGTGCCATGGTTCGCAGCGCCATGGTTCACAGGGCCATAGATAAACTCTAACTAACATCCCGAAAAAATACCGTAGCAATGACAGAAAACAATTCGAAGCAGGCGGAGCCTGAAACCTTGCCTTACCAGAGCGGGCTGTTCAAGAACCGCAATATCGTGATCACTGGAGCAGGCCGGGGTATCGGTGCTGCAATTGCCAACTATCTTCAGCATGATGGGGCGAATATCGTTGCACACCTTGGCAGAAGTGAAAATCAGACTCTCTGGCAATTTCCTGACAACAGCTCTGGTTCAGGATCAATCGCCCAACTCACAGGTGACTTGTCAACCAATGAAGGCGTAGAACGTTTTGTTGAGCAAACCAAAGCCCAATTCGGCTTTGTTGATTTACTGGTCAACAATGCAGGCACCATGTTGGGACGAGTCCCGTCATCGGACATGACCGCAGCGCACTACCATAAGGTAACCGATCTCAACGCAAAATCAGTGGTGCTGGTAACGACAGGATTGCTTGCACTACTCGGCAACGCGAATTCTGCAAGTATAGTGAATGTGACGTCTATTTCTGCAGATACGGGTGGCAGTCCGGGTGGCTCCATTTACAGCGCCGCCAAAGGGTTTGTCTCCACCTATACCCGCTCGCTGGCCACAGAGCTGGCACCGCAGGGAATCAGGGTGAATGCCATTTCACCCGGCACGATTGATACTGACTTTCATCAGCGTTACTCATCCGAAGAAAAACTGAATAAAACAGCCGCGAATACACCGCTAAAACGATTAGGCACGGCCAATGACTGCGTCGGTGCCTGTCTGTTTTTAGCGGCACCCGAACTCAGCGGTTTTATAACCGGTCAGATACTGGGCATCAACGGGGGGATGTCTTACGTCTAGGCTTGCCTCTAGTATTACGTCTGGTCTTACCTCTAGACTAACGGCCAACACTATCGGGGATTTTATACAACCGATAGAGAATAATTTTATAGCTGCAAATACCTAACTGCCACTGTACTTGCGGTCCAGATCATCAATGGCCTCTACATTCGCTGCCGAATGGCTGGCAGTATCAAATTGGCAACCCAGCCAGGCAGCAACCACTGACTTGGCAAGCTCTGGACCGATAACCCGCGCGCCCATGGTAATCACCTGGGCGTTGTTGCTCAAAACTGCCCGTTCAGCAGAATAGGTATCATGGGTCAGTGCGGCACGAATACCTGGCACCTTGTTGGCAGAAATACAGACCCCAAGGCCTGTGCCACAGATTAATATGCCACGATCAAATTGATCACTCAAAACACCCTGACAAACCCGGTCACTCATCGAGGCATACTTTTCCCCGGCTCGAGACTCCAGCTCACTCAAATTCTTCACCGACACACCATCCAATCCGGCAAGCCACGGTTCCAACACGTCCATCAAGGGTTTCCCGGCACTATCACAGCCCAGGACCAAACGGGTTGTTGTATCAGAGTTCATCTCACTAGCTCCAGGCTGATTCGCATTAGACCAAATTGACACCACATCCATCGCACTGATTATTTTCAGTGTTTGAGTGCCGGCTTGTTGATATCATTATAAACAATAACAGCTCTATTCACCTCGAGAAAACAGCCATGAAGCTAGTCACCTACAGACCCCATGTAGAAGCAGAAGCCCGCCTCGGTGTGATAAGTGAGGACCTCGTCATTGACGTTGAATCCCTTGGCGACGCATTTGATACAGACATGCCGGACACCATGCTCGGTTTGATTGATGCTGGCAAACCAGCGCTGGCTGCACTGGAGAATATGCTGGGCGACGGCCCTCTGCCGGTATACACCTCTTCCCCGATTTCAACCGTTATCCTTTGTGCCCCTATTCCACGTCCAAGGAAGAATATATGGGGTATCGGCCTCAATTACACCGAGCATGTAGCTGAGAGCGCACGTGCGCTGGACACCTCCAACGAGTTACCTCAAAAACCCGTCTTGTTTACCAAACCCCCTACTGCGGTTATTGGCCCAAATGAGCCCATCCAGCATGACTCCAACATGACGCAGCAACTGGATTGGGAAGTCGAGCTGGCCGTCATTCTTGCCTCCGGCGGCAAGCACATCAAGCAAGACGAAGCCATGAACCACGTTTTCGGCTACAGCATCATGATCGATGTTTCTGCACGGGACAATAGACGCGCAGGTCAATGGATTTTTTCCAAAGGTCAGGACAGCTTTGCCCCAATGGGCCCGTGTATCGTTACCGCCGATGAATTGAACCCGGATAAGCTGGATTTATGGCTGACGAAAAATGGTGAGGAAAAACAGCGCTCGAACACACAATTCATGCTGTTTAAAATTCCCGAATTAATCGCGGACATTTCCACGGGAATGACATTGGAACCGGGAGATATCATTGCCACCGGCACACCGGCCGGCGTCGGTGCCGGCCGCGATCCTCAGGAATGGATGTGGCCCGGCGACACTATCGTCGCATCGGTGGAGGGTATCGGCTCAATCCAGCACCCCGTCGTCAATGCTACCCGGGGGTGAAGTCGTGGTGATATTCGAAAGCCGGCAATAGTTACTGGTAGATCGATTTAGGCCAACTCTGGACGATGGCAGTCTGCGTAGCCGGATCCGATTCAAGCAGTTTCAGGTAGTTGCCCATAAACAACACCTGCGAGCCGGGTTGCAGAGTCTCAAAACCAAAACGGGATCTGAGAACCAGCGCGCCGTCCTCTTCAACTTCAACCATTGTCAGCCCCAACCGGGAATCCTGTTTGCGAAAGGGGCGAAACCGGAAATTGCGTTTTTCTACGGCTGATTCATGTTTGGCCAGCACATGTTGCGCTGCCCAGTTAGGCTGGGCAGCGGTAGTGCATGATGTAAGACTGGCAAACAAGACACAGATTGACGATAACAGTACCAAGTGCCCAAACCTGACAAGTAACAAGTGGGTTACCGCAGTTTTCGATTTGAGCATGATTATCCGGGTTAAGCTGAAAAAGCACTTGAATAGGCATTGAACATCAGTGCCTTTAACAAATGGTCATAAAAAAGCAAAGTGTCGATAGTTTGATCGGCAGGTGTTTCACCACCCTGACAAGTCTCTATCTGGCATTTGTAGATGCTGGCATTTCTTAATAATGAGAGCAACGATCGGGCCGTCGCTGTACCTGGCCCAAGTGCAACATGCGCCACCCCAACTAAACGACCCAGGCAAACGTAACGTTAGTTCAACTGTTCCGAAATGTGTTGCGATTTCTTTGCAGTATCTCTGAAAATCTACGGTTATTAACAATCTCCGGATCAACCAGACTGTCAGGCGCTCTGCCATACATCACACTCATGCAAGCTTTTATGTCGGCCTCTCCCAGCCCGCCCATACACTGATCGGTAAAACACAAGGCATGCGGTGCAAGAATGACCTTATCCATATGAAGTAATGGATTGTTAATATCAGGAGGCTCAAGTTCAAAGACGTCTAATCCCGCTCCCTGCAAACGATTCTCCTGTAATGCCGAAATTAATGCCGGTTCTTCTATTACCGGGCCACGCGCCGTATTAATCAGGTAGGCGGTCGGTTTCATTTTAGCCAGGCGTTCTGCATTGACCAGGTGATGAGTTTCGTCATTTAACTGACAATTGACTGTCAATATGTCTGCTTGCTGGAAAACCTCATCAAGGCTGACCAACCTGACACCAATGGATTGCGCAAACTCAGGCGAAACGTACGGATCACACGCGATCAAATTCATATCAAAGGGCGCAGCCAAGCGGAAAACTTCAGCGCCAATATTGCCCAAACCGATACCTGCCAGGGTCCGGCCGACCAGACCCATCCCATTGTGCTGCGTCTTGCTCAGCCAACCATCGGGTACATCTCTGGTTATGCGGTCCTTCACCTTCATGTTGAGTGTCAATGCCAGCATTAAACCGATGACGGAAGTGGCTACCGGTCGCCGCACACCGGACGGTGCGATCGCGACAGCCACACCGGCCGCTGTGCAGGCTGGAATATCCAGCGTATCGTAACCAACACCGTATCTCGCCAGCACACTCAGCCGGGTGTTAGCTGCAAATGTTTTGCTGCTGATACGTTCCAGAAACAAAATGGCAGCATCGAGCTCTTTAACGCTATCGTGCAGTAGATCACCGGTATCAACATCGGGCAGTCTGCTGACTACGATTTGCGGGTTATTAACCAGTGGCGCGATGTCGAACTCTCGTATGGCAGCGGTACCATCGGTATTGAATAGTTTTGCGCTGATTCCGATATGGAATTTTCGGTCAGCTTGATGGTTCATGACACATCGCACTTTGCACGCAAGTCGGTGGATGACTGCTGCATTGCTTGTTGCAACAGCCAGCAATCGCCGGATACCGCAATAATCTCGAACCCTTTTGCAAACATTTCAGCACCCTCTTCTACATTGGCAACCACACGAGCCGCTGGCTTGTGATTGCTTTTTGCAGCCTTTGCAATACGGGCAGTCGCAGCGATAAAATCAGGATGATCAAACTGCCCGGGTATACCAAGGCTGCATGACAAATCGAAGTGCCCCATCCACAATCCATCGATACCGTCGAGCGCCATGATTTCTTCTACCGACTCCAACCCGGCAACAGTCTCAATCAGCGGGTAGATCATCGTTCGCCGGTTTAGGGTCTGCAGTTTTTCGAGTACAGCACCGCCACTGTAGTGATCATGCGCAACACCCAAAGCGACACCACGCTGCCCCTCGGGAACGTATCGGGCATGGGCAATAATCTCCCTGGCCTCATCAGCACTCCCAACCATAGGGAGTATCAACCCATGCGCACCAGCATCGAGAACCCTGGCGATAGCGTAGTAATCCTTGCCGGGAGGACGAACGAAACAAGGCAGGTCCGCAGCCTCGAAATATCTTAAAAGCGATTTCAAATCAGATACATCAAAACCGGAATG
>CALFCE010000034.1 GCA_937951215.1 uncultured Granulosicoccaceae bacterium | reverse complement strand
CGGGAGCCGGGGAGCTGAAAGGCAGGGATAGCACTGCGCCAGGGGGAGTCCCCTTAGTCGCTTCTATGTAAAGCTTGAATAGTGGTGAACACCACCTACTGGCACTTTGGATCGGGTTGAACGTCTTTTATGAATAGTTGGACGTTCAACGGTATAACGGATTACTGGCGTTTATTCCGCAGGAATGGATTCCTGCAGGTGTTGGCAAAGGGTGGGAACTTGACATGGCTACCCGGAGAACAGGTTGTATTTGATTCTGCGCGCTGAATGAGTTGGTGTGAACACCAAGACGTCCCTGTCCTGGTGGTAACGCGTTGGTTTAGGTGGCAGACTCATCACGTGGCGGGAAGAGTACCAACGTACCGTTTACCGGCAGTGCGTCCAGTCGGACGCTCAAGCCTTTGCCCTTATTGTGTTGCCAGGCAGCGCCAATGCGTACCAACGGCGCGGTATCCGTGATTTGCGTGAATACCGCGTAGTCGGGTGCAGTCGTAGACGGCTTGCTGGTTGTTTGCTTGTCAGTTGTCATTGTGTATTGCCTCTTGTGATTGTTTATCGGGTGGAGTCTCAAGACTCGCGTTCCGATCAACGGAGAAGCAGGTGGAACGTACAGGTTGGGGTAGGTAGCTGGTGCGGGCCGGAAGGATGATACCTCTACCGATCATCGGACTACACGGTACCGTCATCCCCACAACGCCTGACCTTTACAGGTAGCCACCCAATCGAGGTAAGGTATAGCGAATGATTGCGTGCAGCCCGAGATCACAAGGGGTCCACCAAATGAGACAAAAGCCAGGTACAACCGATTGCAACCAGACTCTGGATTGGTTGAGAACATCCCGAATGCCAGGCCAACCGTCGAGATTGACACAACCCATAGAATAATTGCGGATAAATACTCACGCATGATACAACTCCTTACAATATTACAACGCGGCGTATGGCAACACTATTGGTGCGCGGACCCGAATTGCTAATCAATGAAGATATCGGTATCTTTGCAGTATATCCGGGTGAAAAACAACTCTGGATCAACCGAGACAATCACCTTGGCTTTGGTTTTTTCACACAAATCAATGGTATGTTCTGCTTTGTTCTCGACGTAGACGATATGTATTGACATGAATAAAGTAGAGTCTGGTCACTTCACGCTCAGCGAAGAGCAGCGTCAATTCAAGCTGATGCTGAGTGCCTATCCGAGGTTCATGCGTTACTGGGATTTTGATCAACGCGACTGCCATCTTGATGCCATCGAGCGCGACATCAGTTCGATGTCCCACGGTGAGCAAATCATGCTGCGGTTCTTTGTCGCTGTGTGGCTTGGTGAGAACGGTTGTTTTGATCTCATCGATGCCGTGAAGACCCTTGATGAAGATCAGCTGCAGGTCATTACAAGTTGGCTCAACAAGCCGGTATTTCCATGAGCTTTGCATCGTCGGCAATGCCGATATGACACAGCCCGTCTGTGCAATTGCAATCGTTCGTGACTATCCAGCTCGCTGAAACAAAAAGAAGCGTGAACTTCACCCCTGTATCAACGCGCTAAGCACATTCAACAGGTATTTGCATCCGCTTTAAAACCGGATGCCTTTCAACTATTGAGTAGGGAATACTCAGTACTCTTCTAATTTGATGCATTATCGTTTGAGACTGTTAGAGTAGAGCGATGTCCGATCAGGTTTCAAAATTAGTACGCGAGAATCAGCGTTTAGTGGCTTTGCTGGAAAAGCATAAGATCGAGTGGCAGGTCGCAACCGAAATTACTGATATACATCCGACAAGCGTTGTTTCGAATGCTACTGGCCCGCAACTATCAATTGAAGAAAAAATAGCACTCTTTCAAAGCCTTTTTCGCGGACGAACTGATCTTCATGCATTGCACTGGGCGAGTGCTGACGGGAAACGCTCTGGTTACTCGCCGGCCTGTGCAAACGAATGGCAGCGCGGAATCTGCGAAAAGCCACGTATTAAATGCAGCGAGTGTGCTCACCGGCAATTTATGCCAATGTCCTCGGACGTTATCTTTAACCATTTGTCAGGGAATTTGACAGCTGGGGTGTATCCGTTGCTTGAAGACAACACCTGTTTTTTTCTGGCAGTTGATTTTGACAAGTCCGATTGGCGTGTTGATGTACAGGCGTTTGCCACATCATGTGACGTACACAACATTCCAGTCTCAATAGAGATATCCCGTTCAGGAGAAGGGGCTCATGCATGGATATTCTTCACCCAGGCAATAGAAGCTCGTGAGGCCCGACAGTTAGGCACACTACTGATCAGTCACACTTGTGCTGCGAATCACCAGCTTGATCTTTCATCCTACGATCGCATCTTCCCTAATCAGGACACAATGCCCAAAGGTGGTTTCGGCAATCTGATCGCACTGCCCTTGCAGAAGAAATCCAGAGACAACAACTGCGCCGTCTTTGTGGACCGTGACCTTAATCCGGTAAAAGACCAGTGGGCGTATCTGGCGGCTGTTGGAAAACTGGATCGACAAACTCTTGATTCAACGCTCCTGACAGCCTCGGCCGGGCCTAACCTTCTGGACGTATCTTTTATTGATGAAGAAGATCTCAAGGAACCATGGGTTCGAAAAACCCAGACAGATCTTTCAACGCTGTCCAATCTTCCTAAAAATCTCGTACTGACGCTGTCGGACAAGCTCTACATAGAAAAAGAGCGGCTACCTCAACCGCTTCTGAACCGGCTGATTCGATTGGCAGCCTTTCAAAATCCCGAGTTTTACAAAGCCCAGGCAATGCGTTTTCCGGTTTGGGGTAAACCAAGAGTTATTGGCTGTGCTGATGATTATCCTTTTCATATAGCACTACCAAGAGGGTGTCTTGAGGCGACACTGGAATTGATGGATTCACTTTCAATCTCTGTGACCATCAACGATGAACGCTGCCGAGGCGAACCTTTACAAACAGAATTTCTGGGGAAACTACTCAACCAGCAATCCAAAGCGGTCCATTCGATGCTGCAAACCGATACCGGTATCCTGTCAGCTCCCACAGCTTTTGGTAAAACGGTTGTCGCAGCCGCTATCATTGCCCAACGCAAGACTAATACACTGATTCTGGTGCATCGGGCCGAGCTATTGGAGCAATGGTACGAGCGCTTGCAGACTTTTTTGGACCTTCCACCCGATTGTATTGGACGTATCGGGGGAGGTAAAAAGAAAACCACCAGCCAGATAGATATCGCTCTGGTGCAGTCTCTGTCACGCAAAGGTGTAGTCAATGAACTGGTTGAACAGTATGGACAAGTTATCGTGGATGAGTGTCATCATGTAGGAGCCCAATCCTTTGAGGCGATTCTCAAGCGCACTAAAGCCCGTTTCGTCTTGGGTCTGACAGCCACACCGATTCGGCGTGACGGTCAGCAACCCATCATTTTTATGCAGTGTGGCCCGATCAGGCATCGGGCGCAAAGGGACAACGAATCAACGCTTGCCATGCAAGTGAATCCCATATTCAGGGAGGAGCCGATAACAGTTGCAGAAAACGACAGGATACAGGATGTTTTCAAAGCATTGACCAACGATACCACCCGCACGCAGCAAATTGCAGAGATTGCTCGACATTGCTATAACAAGGGTAAAAACGTGCTGGTTCTAACTGAACGCACTGACCATATTGAAGCGCTGCAGGCCGTGTTGCCTGACACCATCATCCCTTACGTTTTGCACGGTAAGGTGAACAAAAAAGTACGTAAGCAGACCCTGACTGATCTTCAAGCGATTCACCCTGCCATACCACGCATTTTACTCGCAACAGGCAAACTCATCGGCGAAGGATTTGATCATGCAGCACTGGACGTACTGATTCTGGCCCACCCGGTTTCATGGAAAGGTACGTTACAACAATATGTAGGTAGACTGCATCGTTCTCATATGGGGAAGGATTCAGTTACGGTGGTTGATATTGTGGATCTGGGTCATCCGGCGCTGGTTCGTATGTGGGAGAAACGGCAGAAAGGTTATCGGGCCATGGGATATACGATAAAGGATGAATCAAATGACGAGCCTGATTTGCTGGCTACGTTCTGCTGATCTTGGACTTTACGCAGCGCACCAATTACACAACTGATACTACTTTAATAACGATCACCATGCCCCTCGTAGCACCTCAACATCTCGCGGCAGCGATACGTCTTGCCAAAGCCATGTCCATGGCTGACAAGGAGGCTGAATTTGATGTTATCTATCGCGAGCAACCCAATTTATTGGCATCAGTTCTCGTACAGCAACAAATGGGGAATTCACTAGAGCAAATGGACGTGCTCCTGCATCTGCTACTAGTAATACATCTTTCTCTGAGGGAGGCTGGTGTTGTACTCGAAACGGTATCCGAGAAAACGCAGGAACAGCAATTGCGACGTTTCGTTGCGCGAGTAAACTTTGTTGAAGATTTGGCTGAGCCATTGCGCACAACAGCGCTTGAAGACCAATTGAACGAATTTCCGGAAAAGTGGCTATACACCCATGCCATCAATGAGATGAAGGAGGCTGGATTTGCAGA
>CALFCE010000033.1 GCA_937951215.1 uncultured Granulosicoccaceae bacterium | reverse complement strand
CAACCATGTTACGCACAAATCCACCGTCAATTTTCAGGTAATTTATATTGAAGTTTTTCAGATAGGCAAAAGATGACAGGCCACTACCAAAATCGTCGAGAGCAAATTCGCAGCCCAGCTTGCCGAGCTCGGATATAAATTCCTGGGCGATTGACAATTGGCTGATAAATGCAGTTTCAGTTATTTCAAAGCAAAGATGCTGTGGGTTGATTTGATATTTCTTGATACAAGCCTTTACATAGCCCACCAGCTCCGGGTCCGTCAGTGAGTTGCCTGACAGGTTAATGGTCATGATGGTATTTGCCTTGCCCTGGAATACTGTGTTGTAGTTGGCCATTGCCTGGTTTATCACCCATCGATCAACAGCCCCCATCAGTTTGAATCTTTCTGCTGCCGGGATGAAAATCCCGGGAGACACGATACTCCCGTCTGTATCAATCATCCTGACGAGAACCTCGTAGTGATGTATCGAGGGCGGTAGATTCCCGGTTCGCGCGATGGGCTGCATGTGCAGTTCGAATCTGTTTTCATCCAGAGCCGTGCGGATGTCAGCCGCTTTCTCCAGCTGATTCTGACGCTCGGTTGATTCCTGATCTTCATTGCTGAAAACATGGAACCGGCTTCGCCCAAGGTCTTTGGCGGTGTAGCAGGCAACATCAGCTCGCGAGCAAATACTTTCTACTGTTTCCGAGTCATCGCCCAGCTCAACTATGCCGATGCTGGCGCCTATCTCGAACAGCTTGTCTTCCCATTTGAAACGATAGCTGGCGATGTCTTTGATGATGGTGGCGATTCTGTCCAATATTTCCGATGCCCGACAATTGCGGAATATCATTCCAAATTCATCGCCACCCAGACGGGCAAACACATCATCACGGCGAATACGCCGACTGATCAGCTGAGTGATTTGTTTCAAAAGCTCGTCACCGGCCTTGTGACCAACGGTGTCATTAACGATTTTGAACTGATCGAGATCTGCAAAGCAAACAACCGATGGCGTTTTCGACGTGCGATATTGGCTGATGGCATGCTCTACCCGCTGGTCGAACCCACGCCGATTGATGAGCCCGGTCAAGGCATCATGCTCTGCCTGGTAAGCGAGTTGATCGGTCAGATTCAGTATGTCGGTCTGGTCGCGCGAGTAGCCTACAAGCCCGATAATCTCACCATTGGGGTCTTTCAAAGGGACTTTGTTCAGAAAAAGCGTTCTTTGTTTACCAGGGAATTTTTTATTCTCGACGGTAAGCTTTTTGGAGACTGACTCTCCGGTCGCCATAATTTCCAGTTCCTCGGTTTGCAAAGCTTCTATTTGGCAAGCTGGCAGACTTTTGTCGACGGTAACCTTGCCAAGGCAGGACTCAGTATCGTCAACACCGAGTAGTTCAGCTGTTGCATTATTGATTGCCAGGTAGCGAAGATTCTTGTCTCGCGCAAATATTGAATCGGGAATGGTATTGATTACCGAGCGCAGTAAATTTCGTTCTGCCTCCAGAGCAAGCTCCGAATTTTTTAATTCACTGACGTCGGTCACTGACATGATCAATGTTCCATCGTCAGATCGCTTGCTTTTGATATCGAGCCAGCGATCGTTGGGTAAGGTCCATTCGCCTTTGCTGCAGGGTTCGTTTAAAAGCTCCAGTGATTTGTCAATCCAATTCATTCCAAGTTTTTGTTCCAACAGCGAATCGTAGGATTGATTAAAATCCAGAAGCATCTGTTCAAGTGACGCGCCGCATGTTGATCTGGCCATACTCATGCCCAGTAGATCCCGGAAGGCCTGATTGCAGTGAATAAGGTGGTTGGTTTCAGAAATGACTGCCAGCCCCTGTTCAGAGTTTTCCAATACGCGGGACAGAAGACCATTGCGATCCAGATGCTTTCGCAAGTGGGTTATATCTGCAGCGATACCATGGTAGCCGACAAATCTGCCAGGCTCATTCGGATCAAAGAGAGGTACTCCGCTCACGCTACGCCAACGCCATCGTCCGTTTTGTTTGCGTTGATAAATAAAATTGTTAAACGGCTCGTGCCTGGCCAGTGTTTCCAGGTGGTGTTCGAATGCGTTGCGATCGAAGGTCGTGGAAGTAATTTCGCTGATCCTGTTGACGCCGTATGAATCAAGCATTACATCGGTTCGTGTTTTACCGATAAACCACTGTGATGCACGCTCCGTCGTATAAGATGTATCATCAGGCTCGCAAAATCGCAGGTTAGCATCCATCTTCCAGCTCCATTGTCGCTGGAGTTGCGATGCTGTGGCCACCCGCTGGCTAGCGGCCGGTGTACTTTCTTGTTGATGAGGTTCTGATCTGGGAAGAACGTTTGTGGCCGCACTGACGTGCCTGCCCCGGGATTTCGGGGTAACACTATCAAGTGAAATTGTATTTTCCATAATCAATCACCTGCTGCTGCACAAAAAAATTCCTGTACAAACGCGATTCTTGCGCGCTTGGTTTCTGCAGTGCACAGATCAGGCCAGAAAAAGAACAAAAATGGTTAATAATTATGAATTTACATGCTGAACCAATAATCTTGATCAAATGGTGAGCAAGTTCTGACCCGGAGCGGGCCTTATGTAAAAACACTACTCTTGATGCCGTTTTGTGCGATCTGCACTGCTTTTATTGAAAGATAAATGCAGACTGTGTGCATGGTTTCCAGACAGTTGAATAGAGACGGCGCAGCGGTTTCTTCGTTGATACTTAAAGCTCGCGCTCTGCTGGAGAGTCGGTGGGCAATTGTATTGATACCGCTAGTGTTGAGTCAGTTATCAGGCTGCGGTCGCCAGACTGCTGATCGGCCTGAAACAGCTGTTGCATCCTTGTCGGTTGATGAGGTGATTTCCTACCTTGACCCGGTCGCAGGTTTTAGCGGGAAAATCCCGGTCGGCTGGCGGCGGATCACGCTGTCTGAACCTGATGAAGAGAGTTACGCGATCAGTTTTGAATCACCGCCGAGCGATGATGATGATGTGTTTGCTGACTATCTTATGGTGGAATTCCTCGCTGCCAGTGAAGCCGAAGGCTTTGTTGCGGATCCTGAAGAACGACTGCTGGTGACCATCGATGGCCGAGAGGCGTACCGTGACAAGCTTTTGCTGGATCGATTCGATGTGGGTCAGGGGCAGCTTGATTTGGTCGTGTATCAATTAACCCTGCTCGAAATAGGTTATTCATTCGGACTCTATGTGGTAGGTGAGCAACATGAAGCGCCCCGTCTGTCCAGGGTCTTCGACGAGTTTGTCGATTCTTTTCGTTTTCCTTCCAATCCGGTTCAGGTCAGTCTCTGCACTGACGACAGAGTGGAAAACTGCCTAGAGACACTACTGGACACCGGTTAAAGGCCAGAGCTGACTGATAATGGCAAAGTGGTTGCATGAGATGGGTATCTCGCTGAAACCGTCAGTAGCTCAGGCAGCCTATCGATGCAATTACATCTCAAGCCTTGTCTCCCCATCATGCGGTCAAGTTACCGTCATGTCCTGCTTTACACCACTGTGTTGGTGCTGGTCGCTTGTACCAGTGATCCCGGGGATATTTCAATCAGCGCTGCAGGTGCACCGGAATCAGTTCTGAACCCGGGTGATGGCAGCGAGGTTGATCAGAACTCGTCAAACCAAACTGAGCCTGCTGCTGTTGATCAAACCGCCCAGGCACAATCGGGTTCCCAATTGCTTGGCAATGTGACGACCGATATTCCAGAGGACGTCGAAGAGACTGCGATCGGAAGTATTTTTGTATCGGGGCCTTCACAACTCGCGGTTTACACTTATGCTGATGACGCAGACGGGCAATCCAATTGTCTGTCGAGCTGCGCTGAAACGTGGCCACCCTTGCTGGCAAACGAGATTTACAGCGGTGAAAATCCGCTTTTTTCCACCATCGAGCGGGATGATCGCAGTTTGCAATGGGCGTTCAAGAATCGACCTTTGTATTCCTATCGTGGTGACAGCGGTTTGAACGAGATCAACGGCAACGGTCTGGATGGCAAATGGTTTGTGGCGCGCCCTGATCCCTTTGAAGTGGTAGAGAATCAAGGCCTTGGGCAGAATATTCTGGTCGTGCGTGGCTCGGTAAATGCCGGTATCAACGAGCCCTCAATTCGCACAACCGACATTGATGGTGACACCTTGTATATCTATACGCGGGATGTTCCCGGCTTCTCGAATTGCAATGCCGGATGTGCCGAAGACTGGCCGCCACTCTATGCCGATCAAGGGGCTGTAGGTGCTGGCAGGTTCAGTGTTATCACACGCAGCAGCGGCCAACTGCAATGGGCGCATGATGGCTGGCCACTGTATCTCTATGTCGCTGATTCCGGTCCGGGAGATACCAGTGGCGAGAATGTCGGCGGTGTGTGGTTTGTGGTTGCTCCCTGATCACTCAAGGCGTTTGATCAGGTTTGTGCTGTGGGACCTGAGCTGACCGACTCACATTTCCGGATAAGCCTGTGGCCACTGTTCAGGTGTAGGAATATGGTTGGGCGAGCGTGAAGGTACGTCGTCGGCCAGTGGTATGGTCTGCGTCCCGTCATCCAGCGGAGCATCTTCCTGTGGACCTCGTTTCTGGTATGCCCGGATGTAGTCGATCTGATACCGAGACGGGAAGGGCGTTGTGTCATCAGGCGAACCGGGCCACCAGCCTCCGAGTGCCGTATTGGCGATGATGTACATTTCCTGACTGGAAATATTGGGGTCACTGATCGAGTGCATCTCCTGCCCGTCAACGTAAAATATAATTTTCCCCGGCAGCCATTCCACGGCATAGTTGTGAAAATCATGGGTGAAGTCGATACCGACTGTCTCCAGAGATTTTGTAGAATGCAGCTTGCCCGCTCCATCATAGTAGTGATAAGTGTGGTAGGTAACATCCCTGTCATCGCCAATGTGTTCAAAAATATCAATCTCGGGTTTACGATCGACATAGTAAGCGTTCAGCAACCAGAAAGCGCTCCACAAACCCTGTCCAAAAGGGACCTTTGCTCGTGCTTCGACATAGCCATAAGTAAATTTAAATGAGTCATATGAGGTGATCACACCGGATAAATAAGGCTGTCCAGTGGCTTTATCCAGCAGTTCAGGCGGAGTTCTGATGGCCGTGATCGTCAGGTGTTCACCATCAAGTTCAAAAGGGTTATATCCAAACCCGGGTTTGTTTTTGATATCAACATAGAACTGTTCTTCACTATTGATGATGAGTTCATCACCCCATAAATAGCTTGTGTTCCATTTGGTTGTGTCCAAGGTGCCGGTCTGGAATTCTTCGGCGAAAACAAGATCGTATCCAGCCGCGATATGCGGTGGCAGGGTATCAGTTGTAGTGCCGGTTTCTGCAAGCTCTACTGTCAGCCCCTCCGCAACAGTCTGGTAGTTTTCTGCATGATCAAAGGCGACGACTTCATAATAATGACTGGCTTTGCTGATCTGTGAATCGGTATAACCGGGTTCGAAGACGGTGGTGACGTACTCACTGTCTTTGTATACGTTGTAACCTCTGGCGTCTGCAACAGCCGGCCATGATACGTACACGGAACCATCTTCAAATACTTCTCCGGTGAACCCTGCAGAATAGCTTGATTCAAATAGGCCGGGTTCGGCATTGTCGATCGGCGCTTGGGCAGTCTCGTCGCCATTTTCAGAGGCTGAGTTTGCTGTGGCTGCACCGAGCTGAGGAACTTCGACCGTAGCCTGAGCAGCCTCGGTTGCCTGCCCTGCTTGGGGAAGCTGGTCGGCATCCGTTGAAGATCCACTCCCGGATCCACAGGCGGTGACAAGAGTGATTGCCGAGAGCATGAATAACTTCAGAATCAGCGTTGCCAAAGAGGTAGGGTCGTTCTTTTTCCAGTGCATTGTGTCGCAGGCCAGTCGAGGGTATTACATCGCGATCGTCATCAAGACGTTATC
>CALFCE010000032.1 GCA_937951215.1 uncultured Granulosicoccaceae bacterium | reverse complement strand
ACATGCCGGCATTCAAGGATTTTAGCTACGCTACCGGCGTTACAGACTGGATCGAGGTTCCTGCTGGATCATGGGACATCGTCGCGACTGATGCTGGAGGGCTAACACAGCGTTTCGCTACAGCTGAACCACTTGTCCCGGCAGCGTCAGGTTCCTGGACTATTGTGGTTCGCGATGATCCTTCCGGAGTTGCCGGTGTCGATACAGAGTTGGTTATTCTGAATGATGGAGATACCGGGGCCGTGGCTCAATAGAGTCCGCTTCCGGTCAAGCTCTAGCGGATTCCGATACATTCTGGTGCCATTTTTCAATAATCTCATGCATCTGCCTGAGCCCATCGGTCAGCGCAGCAGGACCTGGCTGTAGTATATTCACCGATTTGATTTCAAATAATTGTTGATTGCGCACCGCATCGATTTGATCCCAATGAGGCCTCGCCGCTACCTTCTCGGGCCTGAATTTTTTTCCACACCAGGATCCAATGATAATGTCCGGATTTCTAGTGACCACCTCATTCTGATCTGCAATTATGCGATCTTTGCCGTGAGACATTCCTGACAGTTCCGGAAAACAATCGTCAGCACCAGCAATATGCAATAACTCTGAAACCCAGCGGATACCGGAAATAAGCGGGTCATCCCATTCCTCAAAATACACTCTGGGGCGACGATCAAACCGGGTGACTGCGGTCGTTATTTCCTTCAACCCCTGTTGATATTCGGCCACCAGAGCCTGACCTTTCTCGGCGGCACCCACCATGGCTGACAAGGTCAGGATCATGCCCAGAATCTCATCCACCGAGCGATGGTTAAACAGCATGACACTCAGGCCTCGACGTACCAACTCTGCCGCGATATCTGCCTGCAAATCCGAAAAGCCAATGACCAGGTCTGGCTTCAGGTCCATGATCTTGTCTGTTTTGGCAGACAGGAATGCCGAGACTTTGGGTTTTTCCCGCCGTGCTTGCGGTGGCCGAACCGTAAAGCCTGAGATACCGACAATCCTGTCCTGCTCACCCAGTAAATACAGGGTTTCAGTTGTTTCTTCCGTCAGGCAAACAATACGTTCAGGGTAACGTGCGCTTGAACCATACTTGAGCGTGGGATTGGTCATCAGTGATTCTGGAATGGAAATCGCGTTATGCTAACAGACTGAGTAAAAGCTCACACAAACGTATACAAGGGTATCTTGCACTGTGAAGCAACTGATCATTGTGGCGAACACACCATCTGAAAATACAGCGTCCCTTGCAGATGCAGTGCTGCAGGGTGCTCAAAGTCCCGAGATTGAAGATGTTTCAAGCCGTTTGCTGAAACCATTGGAAGCCACCGCAGATGATGTGCTATCCGCCGATGGAATTATTATCGGGTCAACCGAGAACTTTGGCGCCATGGCCGGGCTTATAAAAGATTTCTTTGAACGAATATATTATCCCTGCCTTGAGGAGAAGCAAGGCCTTCCCTACGCTCTCTATATTCGCGCAGGGCTGGACGGCACAGGAACCACCACAGGTATTGGGAAGATCATTACGGGGCTTCGCTGGAAGCCGGTCACTGAAACACTGCTATTAGACGGCAGTTTCAAACCGGACTTTTCCAGTCAGTGCAAAGAGCTCGGCATGCTAATGGCTGCCGGACTCGATAACAATATTTACTAGGCTCACAACCTGGCTTCTGCGAACAAACTTTTCAGCTACCCAACAAACACTACCATGCACAATCGCGACCTAAACAAATGAGTAAACCTTTTTCAATCAGGGAAAGGATCGAAAGCTTCCGGTTTGCCCTAAGCGGACTCAAGATTCTGTTCCGGGATGAGCACAATGCCAGAATCCATCTGGCTGTTGCAGTGCTGGTGATTGTAATGGCCTTTTTGACAGGTGCCAGTAAGAACGATTGGCAGTGGCTAATGCTATCAATTGCTCTTGTGTTGATTTGCGAAGCGTTTAATTCAGCCATAGAGTACTTATGTGATTTAGTCTCTCCCGATCACCACCCCCTGGTTGCCAAAGCAAAAGACATTTCTGCTGCTGCAGTACTGATGGCGGCAATAGTCGCGTCTATGATAGGTTTGACTGTGTTTTTACCGCTGCTTTTTTAATCGCCAAGCGCACGTTTTCTGGCTTCATTTCATCAAACTTTTCAAATTTTTCAAGTTCCTGTTTGATAGCAAGAGGCTCATCAAACAACAGTATTGGCACATCAGGCACTTGTTCTTGCAACACCCGCCACCGTTTCACTTCAAGTTTTGTCTCTACCGAAACATCTCTTATCAATATTGCGCTGATGCGATCCGGGTGGGATTGCGCTATTTGACAATAGACTTCCGGATCTTTTTCACCGCTGTCACCTATTAACAAAAAATATCGTTCAGAAAATTGATCCAGCAGTTTTTGAATAGACTTTTTTTTATATTCCATAGAAGAATGGAAAAAATCTACAAGGCTGCGATCACCCACAAAAAAATGTCTTTGAGTCAACGAGCCGGGAGGATAAAACGTATCCAGCAACGGTTTTATACTGGGATAAAGTTGCCAGGGCGAAGACGACACATAGTGAAAGCACGCACCCCGACTCTGCAGCGACCCGTACAGCTCCGGCATTCCGGGCGCTATTTTGTACTCATCAAAAAAAAGCCCTTTAACCAATTGTTCCCGATCAAACACATTGGAAATTTTAATCGTGTCATCGATATCTGAAATGATCGACAGACCGCGCTTCGGGACTAGCTGGACAGTCGCTTCGACAAGCAGCTGGGGATTTCCATTGATACCGAACTGAAGGACGGATCCCGGTTTGTTTGCGGCGTCCAGGTGCACTTCAAATTTGGAGTGGCCGCTACGCTTTGTCCGTGGGGACACAAACTCCTGCCCCTGAAGACTGACATTAATCCGCTTGTTGATTTCCCTGTCTGCAACAAACCATGCAAGACGGTCGTTAAATACGTCGGATTCATTCTGTTCTTTGGCAACCCCTGCCAAATCCATCATTTCGAGGATTGCCCGCATGCCCAATTTCCGTAGCAGCGTCCCTCTTTCAAGTTCTACTACCCATAAGTGCACCGGAACAACCCAGCGGCCATCTTCGCCTTTACGGGCAGATTGGGGGAAAAATACAACTGATTCATCCGGCTTTATCGGCGAGCCATTCAGCAGCCATGAAACAGGCCATGTCAAGGCATGCGAGATGGACTGCAGCAACAATCGGGAACCCGACCAACGTGTAGGCGATAAAGAGTTTCTGGAGAAAAGCTCGTTGAGCCGAGACCGTAATTTCCGAAACACCACTAAAACACCCATTGACAGTTATCGAACATGCCTGAAGTCAGGCACGAGCCAAAGAAGACGGTTTAGTTTAATTCAAAGTCTGTTGGAAATTGTCACAATCGAACTTTGTAGTGGTGGAGTTCACCACTACAAGTTCAATCAGGGGTGCAAAGTTCAACTAGGGGTGCGAAGTTCAACCGGGCGTGCAAAGTTCGAACGGAGGTGATCTGCTAACGATTAGCCGTTAGCAGTGGCATGTTGCATCGACGTTCCCGACTGATTCGGCTGTTCTGTCATCGCGTTGACTATTGCCGGAATCGGCTTTTGCATATAAGAGCTCGAATTGATATCAAGTGCCTGCAATATCGAAGATGTCACAGAGACAAGATTATGCTCAGACTCAAGATCAGAATGGGCAGATAGATCAGAAAATCCATTGAACACGAAACAACAACCGCCAGGAATATGCTGTGCGGTAGAACCACTCATGTCCTGAATGTTGTCAATAACAAGGCCACTCTCATCCAGTGAGTATGCCTGGCCATCCACAGAGATTGACTGAATGTCGACGTTGTTCTGGAATACCAGAAACGAGCACTGTCGTTCACTGGAGGGTTTGACGTGCGGCCGTTGTCCGTTAATGTCCACTTTGCCGCAGATATCTTTAAATTTCTGCAAACCTGATGGATCACTGAACTCAACCACATACTCCGGCTCCATACCGGTCAGTTTTTTGTACTCATCAGGCTTAAAACCCAGTGAGCTCATAAACGCGTCGAAGTCCCCGATAATCAGTTGGTTCAGGACAACCTCATGCTCGATTGCCTCTTGCCCCATACTGGCAATAACCAATACCGAGAATTCAGGGTTGGCCTTGACGAACTTGTCCACCCGACCCAGCATGTAGTCGGCCTCATGCATCGCCGCATCTATTTCACCACCATAGGTTTGGCGCCACTCTTCCGGCATTTTATTGTCTTCGTAATCATTGGGGAATTTGGCAGCCCAGTACCGGTGCATCGATGCAGCGACATGATTGGCAAAAATGGTAGAGAAATCGGGCTTTGAATTTTTAATTTGTTTGAATACTACATCAAACGACATTAGTGCCTGGATATTGCGACGACGGACAATACGAGCACTGTTGGTTCTCTCGCTTAGCAATTGACGAACTGTTTTGGTGATCGTGGACAGCGAGATACCAAGACGGGGCAGATTCAGCAGCAAACCGGCGACTTCAGACAAACCGAAACCACCACGACGCACATTGCGCCCTGAGCGCTGGACTGCCAGATTGTTGAGCTTTTGGAAATGACCTAAATAAGCTGGAACAGTTTCAAAGGTAGGCGCGAATGGGTCGGTCAGGTAGAAATCGATATTCTGGGTGTTTTCAGGAATCGGATAGGAGCCAATCGATGCACCGCATCCGACTGATTTCCCCGCGTCTTTGATAATTTCCCATATGGGTGGAAACTTGCCTTTACCCTCAGCTTCTGTTTGATTGTATTCAACAAAACCATGCTCGACATCGGGCACGCCCCGGTGGAAAGTTTGCCAGCTCAATTTGGGATGGAGCTGCAATTGATCCGGCGTTGCCGCAATAAACCTTGCAGACTTGGCTGTGATAGCAGCCCAATGAGAATCTGGATTTTCTTCGACAAACGTATCGATGACGCGATTGGGTATCTCGTTTATCTCGAATACTATATATTTTCTTTTCATTATCTTATGCCCACCGATCAAAACTGCTCGACCAATTACTGACCAAAAACCCATCGGCCATCAGCTAAACACCGTGGGAGCATTGTCACCAATTCTGCCAGCATTGGCAATTGGACGCATCGTAATTTTGTTAAATTTTGTCAGGCGGTATCTACAAACTGTGAAGCCCTACCCACTTAATCAAAAAGAGTGGTATCCAAGTAGCGATAACACACTAAGCACATGTTTTGTTTTGTGTTTCTGGCTCTCAGGCCGGTTGCAGATTCGCATACGCAAGTACTAACCATTTAGAACCTGCATCTTCGAAATTGACCTGCACTCTGGCATGACTGCCACTTCCTTCATGATCAAGAACAATGCCAACACCAAACTTGCCATGCGATACCTGTTGCCCAACCTGCAATACAAAACCGCTATTCTGATCAACCACGTTCTGTTCCTTAAGTGGTTGATAAACAGGCCTGGTAACATTCATCCTGGGTCTGATTTCTTCCAGCAGCTCACTGGGTAACTCATTAACGAACTTTGAGGGCGGGTTGTATTGATCTCGCCCATGTAGTCGTCTTTGTTCGGCCATGGTGAGGTACAGCTTCTCTCTGGCACGAGTGATCCCCACGTAGCAGAGCCTGCGCTCCTCCTCCATACGTCCCGGCTCCTCGGCCGAGCGTTGATGGGGAAACAAACCTTGTTCCATACCTGCAATAAATACCGTTGGGAACTCCAGCCCTTTTGCAGAATGCAGCGTCATCAGTTGTACACAATCTTCACCCGCTTCAGCCTGACCCTCACCCGCCTCGAGAATGGCATGAGCAAGAAATGCATCCAGTGGCCCGAGGTCTGACTCCTGCTCGGCCTGCAACTGAAAGGTCCTGGCTGCGGTTGAAAGTTCCTGCAGGTTTTCCACACGCGATTGTCCGCGCTCACTCAAGTCCTTGGAGAAATGTGCCAGCAAACCACTCTTTTCGATCACCAGCTCGACGGCTTGATGGAGCTCCAGCTGCTGTTCATCAATCTCGGTTCGAATCTTGCCAATCAGCTCGATAAACCCTGCAACGGCGGTTGATGCTCTGGCCGTGAACTTACCGGCACTAATCATTTCCGAAGCCAACTGCCACAAGGGTCTATCAGCCTGACGGGCAGCCTGCCTGATCATTGCCGTGGTTTTATCCCCGATACCGCGGGGAGGCTGATTAATAATTCGTTCAAAGGAAACATCGTCATAGTGATGCGATGCCAGACGCAGATACGCCAACGCGTCTTTGATCTCGGCACGCTCAAAAAAGCGAAGACCGCCATAGACACGATAGGGAATTCCAGCCGCCAACAGGTATTCTTCTACAGAACGCGACTGGGCGTTGGAACGATACAACACTGCAAAATCTTTACGTTGTGCGCCCTTGCCGGAAATTTCGCTTTGGATGGTCTCGACAATAAAGCGTGCTTCATCGGTTTCGTTATAAGCGTTGTACAAGGTAATCTGTTCACCGTCACTATCGGCAGTCCATAGATTTTTTCCCAACCGACCTACGTTGCAGTCAATCAGGGTATTGGCAGCGTTGAGGATGTTTCCAGTGGAGCGGTAGTTTTGCTCCAATCTGATTAATGTGGTGTCCGGGAAATCCTTGTCAAAATTCAGAATGTTCTCAACCTTTGCCCCACGCCACGCATAGATGGACTGATCATCATCGCCAACTGCAAATACATGCCCGCTATTACCCGCCAACAACCTGATCCACTCGTATTGAATGGCATTGGTATCCTGAAACTCATCGATTAACAAATGGGAGAATCGTTTTCGATAATGGAGCAGAAGTTTTTCTGATTTACGCAGGGTTTCAAGAGAGCGCAACAACAACTCGGCAAAGTCCACTGCCCCTGCACGTTCACAGGCAGCTTCATAGGCGGTATATATTCTGATGTGCTGCGCAAGAATGGGATCACTTTTATCCTTGATATCCGCAGCCCGCCGCCCTTCGTCTTTTTCTGCATTGATAAACCACTGAATCTGTCTGGGCACCCACTGCGCCTCATCCAGCTCCAGGGCACGCAGCACCCGCTTGACAATTCTCAGCTGGTCATCGGAATCAATGATTTGAAAGGCCTGTGGCAAGCCAGCTTCTTCCCAGTGCGATCTGAGAAAGCGGTGAGCTATCCCGTGGAAAGTACCAATCCACATCGGGCCGACCGGTGTACCCAGCAAATGTTCTGCACGCTCCCGCATTTCTCGCGCAGCCTTGTTGGTAAAGGTCACCGCCATAATGCCAAACGGAGAAATCCCTTCGACTCTGTTTAGCCAGGCAATCCGGTGCGTCAAAACTCGCGTCTTGCCACTACCTGCACCAGCTTGCACTAACAGGTTGCCAGGTGGAGCCGTGACAGCTTCGCGCTGGGATTCGTTGAGGGGATCAATAATATCGGAGACGTCCATGTCAGGATTTTAACAGAACCGGACAGATGTTTTGATACGATGCGAACCCGTTGATTACGCTGACAAGCGATAGATAAAATTCACTTGGCAATACCGCTATCGGCAAATACAGTATCAGCGACTGCCTCTGCCCATCACGATAGCCAGTATCCCAGCCAGCCCGGAACACCACAAATACCAGGGTAGTGAGTAGTTACCAGCGTCAACCAGCATGCCAACACAACTGATCATGGCAGTGATCAGCAACAAGGTGCATCCAATCAACGTATACCTGATAGATCGCGTACCGATGGACAATGACCGATGCTGTGATGGTAAGACTCCCGGATCACGACCTTTAAAGGCACTGGCTGCGAAATTGTTTGAAGATCCATAAGCAGCATTGACTTGCGCGGCATCCTTTTGTGCCTGCAACAGCGAATGTACCAGCATCGGCATTTCCGGCAGCGTGTCGACAATCAAAGGTGCCTGATCCACAAAGCGCTTTAACAATGCGGCCGGGCCTCGGCGCTCCATGACCCAACGTTGCAAAAAAGGTTTGCCAGTAGCCCACAAATCAAGCTCCGGGTACAACTGACGGCCGAGGCCCTCAATATTCAATAATGTCTTCTGCAACAACACCAGTTGCGGCTGCACCTCCATCTGGAATCGTCTGGCAGTCTGAAATAATTGTAGCAACACCACACCAAACGATATCTCTGCCAGGGGTTTTTCGAAAATCGGCTCGCACACCGAGCGTATCGCATTCTCAAACTCTGACACGCGGGTATCAGCGGGAACCCATCCGGAATCCACGTGAAGCTGTGCTACCCGACGGTAGTCACGTTGAAAAAAAGCCAGCAGGTTTTCTCCAAGATAATGTTGATCCTGCTCGGTTAGAGATCCTACGATACCAAAATCGACGGCGATGTATTGTGGATCCTGCAAATGCTCACGCGATACAAAAATATTGCCCGGATGCATGTCGGCATGAAAAAAATTGTGCTTGAAAACCTGAGTGTAGAAAATCTCTACTCCGTTTTCCGCAAGCTTTTTCATATCCATGCCGAGCCCTCGCATCTGCTCAACATCACGGATGGGTATACCCTCGATTCGTTCCATCACCAACACGTTGGTGCGAGTGAGCTCCCAGTAAATATCGGGAACATAGAGCATATCGATTTTGCTGTGATTATCTTTCAGCGTAACAGCGTTACCTGCCTCGCGAATCAGATCAAGCTCGTCATGGATAGTTCGATCATACTCACTAACTACTTCACGTGCGCGGAGGCGCCTGCCGTCAGCCCATAACAATGCCAGCAAATCAGCAAGCAAATACATCAAACGTACATCGCGATCTATGGTTTTGCCGATTCCGGGTCTTAAGACTTTGACAATGACATCACTACCGTCTTTAAGGGTTGCGCCATGAACTTGTGCAACAGACGCGGCAGCCATCGGTTCAGATTCAAAACCAGCAAATGCAGATTCGATGGATTGCCCCAGGGCTTTTTCTATTTCTTCTCTTGCCTCCGCCGCTGGCACCGGGGTAACCCGGTCTTGCAACAAGGCAAGCTCGTCCCCGATATCATCAGGGAGTAAATCCCGTCGTGTTGAGAGTACTTGCCCAAGCTTGACAAACACTGGCCCAAGCTCCTCAAGAGCAAGACGGATACGTTGCCCCCTGGGCAAGGCCCGCAGTTCATTATTTAGCCATCGTGTTGGGGATAACAGAAAAAGATGGCGAATCCAGCCGTGACGAGCTTTCTCGAGCAGCAACTGCTCTAACCCGTACTTGACAAAAACGCGCTCGATTCTGAACAGGCGCAACAGGCCGGTTGGCGACATCAGGAATTCTGATCCTTGTTGTTTGCCGCGGCTTCAAGCAACTCTATGCGCGCATGCAATCTATCCGAGCCGTCCACCAAAAGATCTACCTCACTGCAGAACCATTCGATTTCCGAATTGGGTGCGACAACGGACGCTTCTTCTTTAAGGTAATCACCCGCATCAAGACCAAAGTGTGTGATGGCCTTGCTGAAGTAACCACCTATATCCCGGGACACCCGAAAAAACTGATGGGCTACAGCGTCGCCTGTGATACCGGAGAGTTGCTCTTCCCAATCCACATCCAGTTCGCCAAGCAATGTTTTGAATTGGCGCCCGGCAGCGACATCGCCACTCATTTGCACCTGACCGCTGAACAATGCTTTGTTATCCCGGTATAGGGAAGCCATAGCTGCAGGTGTGCCGGATAGTCTGGTATCGGCTTCACCATCAAAATGATTACTGACCTCGACATTATCATCAACAAAGATCAAATAAACACTGACGTTGAACCCTTCGAAAAACAGCTCTATGACTTTCCCATCGAGCGGCTGCAGCCGTGCTGCGGAATCCGGATCAAGAGTCAGCACCCGATTCACTGCTTGTTGAGCTGCAGCCACGATTGGAGTGGGGATCTGCATCTAGATTTTGAACGCTTTGTGCAAGGCAACAACACCACCAGTCATATTGTGATAGTTGCACTTGTCAAACCCGGCTTCCTGCATCATGCCCAGCAGAGTGTCCTGATCAGGATGCATACGGATGGACTCAGCCAGATAGCGGTAGCTCTCTGCATCATTGGCAACCAACTTCCCCATCATGGGCAGTGCGGAAAACGAGTAGGCATCGTAGGCTTTGGACAACAAAGGTATCACCGGCTTTGAAAATTCCAGCACCAGCAGCCGGCCAGCGGGACGTAACACTCTGAACATGGATTCCAGTGCCTGTTGTTTGTCTGTGACATTGCGCAAACCGAAAGCCATGGTGATGCAATCAAACGAGTTATCAGCAAAAGGCAAACACTCAGCATTGACCTGAGCGTAGGTGACATTAGTTGTTACACCTTTGTCCATCAGGCGATCCCTGCCTGTGGTCAACATAGCTGCGTTGATATCAGCCAGCACCACCTGACCTTTACTCCCCACTCGCCGGGACATTTTTATCGCAAGGTCACCGGTACCACCAGCCAGATCCAGCGCGATTTGACCACCCCGCAGACTGGTTTGTTGAATGGTAAATTGCTTCCACAAGCGATGGACGCCAAAGGACATCAAATCATTCATCACATCATATTTCGATGCGACAGAATCGAACACATCCCCAACCCGCTTCACCTTGTCCTCTACCGGTACCTGCAGATAGCCAAAATGGGTTTTATCTTCAGAGGATTCGGTTGTCATAAAGCGCTTCTCTAGCCTGATACTATGTAATTGGGTCTGCGTAACTGGATCAACACTGGAATTCAGGCTGCATGCAGGAACAGTCTTATCCAGCCAGCCAATGATTCAGGTCGATTTTCGAACCTTGCCAGCCTGCTCCAGTCGATCCAGGTACTCGGCCCAATTGTCTTCGTAATTTTTACCCAATGCGTAAAGATGTTGCCAGGTATATAAACCCGTATCGTGACCATCATCAAAATGAAGTTTGACCGCGTAATTACCCTGCGGGGTCATTTGGTCAATATTGACATCCTCTTTGCCAAACTGCAGAACCTCCTGACCCGGCCCATGTCCCTGCACTTCAGCTGATGGTGAAAAGACACGCAGATACTCACAGGTCAGGTTGCATTCAAATCCATCGTCAAAATGAAGCTCGAGCACGTGGCTTTTTTGATGCAGCTTGATCTCGACCGGTTTCGGGTTTTTAGAGCTGCGATTACCTGAACCAGTACTGTTTTCAGCGACCATAAAATTTCTCTCTTATAAAATGTAGCGACTCAGATCAACGTTCTGCACCAGATCACCCAAATTTTCTTCAACGTAGTTGGCATCGACCTTGATCTGTGATCCGCTATTGTCTGCTGCTTCGAAGGATGCATTCTCCAGCAGGCGCTCCAACACAGTATGCAAACGTCTGGCTCCGATATTCTCGGTTGTTTCGTTCACTTGCCAGGCCACCTCGGCAATACGCAGCAAGCCATCCTCGGTAAAATCAAGTGTAACGTTTTCAGTCGCAAGCAAGGCGCTGCTCTGCTCAGTCAGTGAGAAATCCGGTTCTTTAAGAATGCGGACAAAATCTTCAGTCGTCAGAGCATTGAGCTCTACCCTGATCGGCAATCGCCCCTGCAACTCCGGAATCAAATCGGAAGGTTTGGACAGATGAAAAGCACCGGAAGCGATAAAGAGGATATGGTCGGTTTTGATCATACCGAATTTGGTTGACACCGTTGACCCTTCCACCAATGGCAATAAATCTCGCTGAACACCGTCACGTGAAACATCAGCACTACTGCCACCTCGTTCACCCCCACGGGTTACCTTGTCTATTTCATCAAGAAAAACTATTCCATTTTGTTCAATGTTGTTTAACGCCTTGATCTTGAGATCTTCGTCATTGACCAACTTCAGCCCTTCCTCATCGGTCAGAATTTTCATGGCTTCCTTGATGGGCAATTTGCGCTTGTCTGTTTTAGATGAACCCAAATTCTGAAACATGCCTTGCAGCTGCTGGGACATCTCCTCCATACCGGGTGGCGCCATAATCTCCACTCCCATACTGGACGTGGCACTCACTTCTATCTCGATTTCACGATCATCCATATCACCTTCGCGTAGTTTCTTGCGAAACTTTTGCCGCGTGCTGGATTCCTCAACTGGTGCACTGTCTACAAGACCACTGCCACGAGCCGGCGGCAACAATACATCGAGGATACGTTCCTCTGCCGCATCCTCTGCCCGGTTCTTGACCTTTTCGACTTCCCTTTCGCGGGTCTCTTTCATCGCCACATCAGCCAGATCCCTGATGATGGATTCGACATCACGCCCTACGTAACCGACTTCGGTAAATTTTGTAGCCTCAACCTTGATAAATGGTGCATTCGCCAATTTCGCCAGCCGCCGGGCGATCTCGGTTTTGCCGACCCCGGTAGGGCCGATCATTAAAATATTTTTTGGCGTAATCTCGTTTCTGAGATCCTGACGCACCTGACTACGCCGCCAGCGATTGCGCAAGGCAATGGCTACGGCACGCTTGGCGCTGTGTTGTCCGATAATGTGTTTGTCCAGTTCCTGGACAATTTCACGCGGTGTCATTTGTGACATGTTCTGTTCTCGTACGGTCAGGCAACGAATATCAGTCGCCGGTTTCCAGAGTTTCAATACTCAAGTTGCTATTGGTGTATATGCAGATGTTGGCCGCTATGTTCAAGCTGTTTTCTACAATCGTTTTTGCTTCCAGTTCGGTGTGTTCCAGCATCGCAATAGCAGCCGCTTTGGCAAAGTCTCCTCCTGATCCGATGGCTATCAACCCTTGCTCGGGTTCAATCACATCACCATTTCCCGAAATGACCAGAGAAGCACTGTGATCAGCTACCGCCAGTAAAGCCTCAAGGCGACGCAGCATGCGATCAGAGCGCCAGTCTTTGGCAAGCTCAACCGCTGCCCGGGTCAGGTTGCCACTATGTGTCTCCAGCTTCCCTTCAAAGCGCTCGAACAGGGTAAACGCATCGGCAGTGCCGCCTGCGAAACCTGCCAGCACCTTATCGTGGTACAACCGCCGAACCTTGCGCGCATTGCCTTTCATGATGGCATTACCCAGTGTGACCTGGCCATCGCCCCCAATAACCACCTGACCGGCTCGTCGAACCGAGACAATGGTGGTACCTCTGAATTGCTGCACGCTGGTTCCTCCTGATAGGTAAATGACAACTGTCGGTTGCCGGCGAAGATGACTCTTTTCTGTCCTTCGCCAGCAATACAGCAAATGTGGGCAACCACGCATTCACCTGGCTCACCTTCACCAGCTTTTGCAGATCACTACCCGAGGCACAAGTTTAACCGATACGACAGCGAAGCTGGCCGTATTTAGAGCCTTAAAATATCTTGATAATGATCCTGACCGGGCACTGCAAAAGCGGACGGCGTGAAGCGGGCAATTGGACCCGTGTTTTCATGAGCCAGCACACACTAAATTGGCAAGATTCTGATTCTGCGACAGCATCAAGGTTGAGAATCGAGCCCAGACTGCACTGAAATGTTATGCTTTTTGTATTCTCGGACACTTTTTGCATCCTCGGACAACAGCACTAAAGCCAATTGAGCATCTTTCGAGCTGTTCGAACACAGTTGCAGCGTGACACAGCATGACTTTATCCATTCCCAGCCGCAAAGCTCCGGCACAAAACAGCTTCCCGACAGCTCCGTCGGCGGTTGCCGAATGGCTGGATGGCCTGCAGCCGCTCACATCAACTTCATCGATCAGAACCCTCTATCGCGGCCTCAAGCATAGCAACCGGCTTGAAAACAACAATTCCAAACGGGTGCAAATTCTTGCCATTCTTGAACCCGCTGTCGATACGGTGCTGGATTCGCTGGTGGATCAGTATTTGGAACAACCGCTACCACTCCCCAGAAAACCTGCCAATGCTCACCAACTTGCCAGCGACCTGTTACAAGAGATGGGCTTCGCATGGAAAATAGTGGTTAACGATACTTATGCCTCCTTGCTGAGTGGACAGGCCGCACTGCGTAACATCGCTCTGTTCAATGCACTCAGAGTGCTGGCAAAACTCATATTGCATCATTCGTTAATTTACAGCGACGTACCCGAAGGGCTAATGCAGGATGCCAACACCCTGTACAAGCTGGCTGAAGAAACCGGGCTTGAAGACCAGATACTGAATCTTGAAAGCTTTGAAGACCATGGCGGTTGGAGCGTCAAGCACGCCTATGCGCACGTACAACTGCTCTCAATGGCCAACCTGGAATGTCAACGCACTCGCAATATCCCGTTAATCAACAATTTTCTTGAGCAAGCCGCCGAACAGATTGAACTGATAAAACCCGCCAAGCAGCTGGACAGTTTGGGTACCAATTACGCGATTCACCTTGAGCAGGATGTCAAACCATCAAAATGGCATTACCTGCTACCCGGTTTGCGCCGTCCCATTCGTGTTTTTGATACCGTCGATTTACAGGACCGAATTGCCAGAGCACAAAAATCTGCCCCTGTTTCTCTGCCCAGAGAACAAGAAGGTTCGCGACTCAACCGCCATGCCTTCAACACGCTGTCAGAGATGTTGTCGCGCCAACGCGAACGACGTGAGCAGAGACGCATCGCGGGCAGACCTGTAAAGGCTGAAACGGGGCTCAAGGATATTTGCGTACAGCTCACCACCGCTGCAAAGACCGCTGCAGAGTTACCGCAGCACTGGAATGTCATTAACCAGAGCGAGCATGGGATGTGCTTGCGATGGCAGCAGGGCAGCCCCAGTGCACTTCAGGTAGGTGAACTGATTTTTGTCCATGAAAGAGCAACCAATGACAACAAACTGGGTGTAGTGCATTGGATAAAACACGATGGAAAAAACAAACTCTGCTGCGGCATTGAAAGCCTCGACGGCGAACTGGACCCGGTGCTGGTTGACGGCCAAACTGAAACTACGCGTGGCACAAGACTCGAGTGTCTGATTATCAACCGCACAGTCAACAGGAAAAAGATCCACTACCTGCTGGCACCTGCAAGTGCCTATCACGAATCCTGCACCCTCAGAATCTACCGCGACGATCAACACAAAGACTGGATCGTCCGCAACCGAATCAGCGGCAGCGGCTCATTCGATCACTGGGAACTGCTGGCAAAAAATCCTGGCAGCTCGTCAATATAAGCAGGCATCAATCATTCAGTAAGCTCGCCTGCCTGAATTCACGCTTGAGTGCGGGCAACATCCCTGTCGCTCAGCACCCCCGCTGCTACTGCTTTTTGTGACCACGTGACAACAGCTGCAATGCATCCGATGCGTCTTGAGACAACGGAAGCCTGGCTGCCCATTCAACATCAGCTCGGGTAACCCCAATGTCGTGGAGCAACGAGTCATCCAGCTTCAACAAGTGTCTGAATGCATCGCGATCGATTCTGCGTGCTTTTCGAAGCCTGAAATACCTCTGCACAACGCGCATGAGGCGAGCTGACAGGGACTCGGAATCGGCTATAGGGGTTGAAAGCGCTTCACAGTGTGCATTCATGATGTTTCTCCGTTTTGATTGCGTCGGAATAGACTTTGCGTCCAATCTATGATTCAATCAAACGAATAGTATTCAATCTATCTTTCAATATTATTGATAGATCACCGCAGGAGCCACAAATGCCCGCAGAATCAGCCTCCCGGATCCCGAAAAGTCAGGCTCCTTTGCTTGAACTGGACCTGCTACGCACTCTGGTCGCCATTGCTGAAACAGGTAATTTCTCTGCCGCCGCCGAAGCGGTCTTCAGAACTCCTTCAGCGGTATCAATGCAAGTGAAAAAGGTGGAAGAGATTGTCGGTCGCCCGGTATTCAACCGTGACTCGCGCTCGGTGACATTGACAGCTGAAGGGGAGCTTCTGCTGGAGCATGGCAGACGTCTGCTCTCGTTAAACAATGAGTTGATCGCAAAGTTCATAACACCGGACGTGGCTGGTGTGGTGCGCCTCGGCGCAACGGACGACATATCGGAACGCTCACTTCCGGAATTGTTACGACGATTTTCACGCACACATTGCTGCGTTACAGTAGATGTCGTTGTCGATACCTCCACCAGCCTCGAGAAACGTATTCAGAAAGGTGAGCTTGATCTGGCTCTGATTACCTGCAACCCAAATGCAAAGCTCGGCAAAGGCAAGGAAATTGTGTTCAGGGAACGCTTAACCTGGGCGGGTGCGAAAAATGGGGTTGCGCACGAAAAAACACCGTTACCTATCTCGGTCTGGGAAGAAGGCTGCTCTTGGCGAGAGTCAGCGCTCAAAAGCCTTGAAGCTTCGAAACGCGATTATCGGGTTGCCTTTATGAGCGCACATATCTCCGGCCAACGTGCTGCCATACTGGCTGACCTCGCAGTGGCACCGATTCCAGCTTCGGCCTGTATCAACGGCATTGTAGAACTGAGTAAAAAGGAAAACCTGCCACCGCTGGCAGACTATGCCATTGGCATGATGATGGCGAACAAGCCGAGCCCCGCAGCACAAGCTGCAGCCCAGCATTTACGAGAGAGCCTGTCGGGCGATGAAGTAGTGAGAAAATCAGCTTAAACAACTGCGAACCGACAGTGCATTCAACCCTGCACTTCCAAAGCCTGCCTGAGATACTTTACCACTCTGGTCTCATCTATTTCTTCTGCAGAAACAAATTTCAAATGGCGCATGTCCTTGCCGGTTCCAGCCAGATCCTGCGCGTCCTTGATGCGAGCCCCAAGGAATATCTGCAAGTTAACATGCCGCTTGTGCGCAATGATTGAACACACATTCTTGCCGCGAGAATAGGTGGGCGCGCCCCACTTGAGAGCTTCCTCCATCTCCGGGAAATGATTCTTGATTATGCCGTGTAACTGTCTGGCTATTTCATCAACCGGAGACTCAAGTTTACTCAGATATTTTTCGATGCTCATCGCAATCACACCTTCGATAGAGTAAACCCTATTGTAAGATTTTGGTTGGGCCTTGAAAAGCTGACCCGTTTTATGCTTAAGCTGTTCATGATACATTTCAAGGGAAATGTTTAAAACCGGATATAACCCAGTGGAATTACCCTCACCTTTCAAACTTTGGCTGAAGATATGACGCTTGGCCTTGAACAGGGTAAAAATCGTCTGACCCCCTATTCCCCTGAATGGGCAAGCTTGTATCTGGATGAATCCGAAAAAATACTCACTGTTTGTGGCAAGCTTGTGCTGGCCATTGCTCATATTGGTAGTACCTCCATTCCGGATATGGTCGCAAAACCCATCATTGACCTGGTTGCAGGGGTTACATCACTCGACGATGCCGAGAGAATGGTCCCGGCGATGGAATCCATTGGCTATGACTACCCGGGTAACATCGGCATCCCCGACGATCGTATTTTTGGCCGCGACCCCGGTTTCCGCAAATTCCTGGTACATGTTGTTGTATTTAACAGTACCCGCTGGAACAACTACATTGCCTTTCGCGATGCGCTTTGCAATGACAAAAAACTCGCCGGGCAATATGCCCAATTAAAATCAGATATTGTGGAACAGCATCCGCAAGGACGTGCAAAATATTCCGAACTAAAGTCCAGGTTCATCCACGATGTTCTGACACAACATCGGTCCGTCAATAAGACTTAAACTTCCCGGCTACGGCTAGTAGCGAGCGCTTGATAGCTGCATAAACACGCTAGCACTACCCGAACAGGCTATTACATTCAGCAAAGTTACTTCTTGTTACAAGCTGTTGCCGGACTGATATGCAGACAGCAGGTTTTTGACCGAAACTATTGCCATACCATTCGAGGTAAGCCGATGAAATCTGTCTTGCACTCCCCCTATTTGTTTTGGGGGCTTCTCACACTACCCGCCATCCCGATGACCATGGCAATTATTTCCGGCCAATCTGTAGAGGCCCTGTTGCATCCCACAGGGGA
>CALFCE010000031.1 GCA_937951215.1 uncultured Granulosicoccaceae bacterium | reverse complement strand
GTTCAGGCCATTGTTCAAAAACTCCAGATCTTTGGCTTCATGGGTCGCTCCCAGAATATTGGCATCGGTTGAATAAGCCTTCTCTTTGCTGGAACGGTATTCAAACCCGTTGGAGGTCAGAAATTCACTCATTTCATCACGCCCGCCCAATTCGGCTACGAATGCCTCGTCCAGCCAGGGTTTATAAATCCGCAAGCTGGCGTTTGTCATCAGACCATAGCGATAGAAACGCTCAATATCATTGCCTTTGTAAGTAGAGCCATCTCCCCAGATGTGAACGTCGTCCTCCTGCATCGCACGCACCAACCTGGTGCCGGTGACTGCCCGGCCCAGCGGGGTGGTGTTGAAGTACTTCTTGCCAGCACTTTCAATGTGAAATGCACCACACATTATCGCGACCAGCCCCTGGTACACCATCGCTTCCCGGCAGTCGACAGTGCGAGCTTTTTCCGCACCGTATTCACCTGCCCTGCGGGCTATATCATCAAAATCGTCTTCATCGGGTTGCCCGAGGTCAGCGGTATAGGCAAAGGGCGTGGCACCCTTCTGGCGCATCCAGGCGATTGCTGCCGATGTATCCAGACCACCTGAGAAAGCGATCCCGACTTTCTCTCCAACGGGCAGTGACATCAATATTTTATTCATGAAAAGGCTTGGTTAACTATCGTGTTGTGAAAAAACACAGTGTATCAAGAATCCATGGCACTCAACCATGAGACTGGCCATGAGTCTGACCCTAAGACTCGGCATGAGACTCGGCATGAGACTGGGCATGGGGCCGATTGGTGAGCACCCTTGTGCCAGCTGACGCAGTGCTATCGCTGCTGCCACCATGCCTCAGTGACCGGGGGGTCGGCAGGAGTCACAATTTGTCCGTAATAAGGTGTCGTTAGAGTGACTTGTTGTTTCAAAGCCTCAGCGGTAATCCTCTGCAACGGGTCGTACCAGGTATGAAAAGACAAATCGAATGTCGTGTTATGCACCGGCATCAGCACCTTCCCTCGCAAATCAAGATGGGCCTGCACTGTCTCAATCGGCAGCATATGGTTGTCCGGCCAGTCGGCGTTATAAGCGCCATTTTCCATAAAGGTCAGATCAAAAGGCCCATAGCGTTCTCCAATTTGCCTGAATCCATCGAAATAGCCTGAGTCACCACTGAAGAAGAGGTTGTATCGTGGTGTCTTAATCACCCATGACCCCCACAAGGTTTTATTGCGGTCGGTGATGCCGCGACCGGAGAAATGCTGGGCCGGAGTAAACGCCACGTTGGCAGCGCCGGCCTGCAATTCCTGCCACCAGTCAAAACTCAATACCTTCGCCTTATCTACACCCCATTTCTGCAACTTCCTGTCAACGCCCATTGGTACTAAAAACTCGGCACCAGCGGCGGCCAGATAGGTTATGACAACCTTGTCCAGATGATCATAGTGGTCATGTGAAATCAGGACTTTCTCAATCGGTGGCAGATCCGCAAGTTTGATGGGTGTTGGCTGGAACCGCTCGGGCCCGGCAAACGATACCGGCGAAGCCCTGAGCGAGAAGACTGGATCAAGCAACCAATACTTGCCGCTGAATTTTAGCAGCATTGAAGAGTGGCCCAGTTTGACAAGATAGAGATCGTCGTCCGGTAACGCCTCCAGCTTTTCACGAGTTAAGGGCTCCATCGGCAAGGGTCTGAGCGGTCTGCGGTCGACGCGCTTCTGGGTCAGATAGCGACCGATAATCGCGATGGTTTTACCGAACCCGGGCGCTTGCAGGTCCTTTCCGTTACGGTACTTGCCGTCCCGGAATACTGATGCAATCGGGGATGTAATCGGGGATGTAGCTGGAGAAGCGCTTGGGCCGGTCTCTGCTGCTACGTTGGCAGTCGGTACCGGTTCTGCGGACACAACCGGGGCTTGCGAGGCACATCCAGTCAGGTAGCTGACAAACAGAAGCAAACAGAACAAGGCAGGTGCTTTCCGTCGGCAGCTTGCCAAAACGTCGCCCGAACCATGCTTGCAACCACAAGACCGGAAAAATCCCGGTGCAAAACAGGCCAATGGCTTTTGCTCGATGATAATTGTTTCCTCCTTGACGCTTGATCTTTTCCTTCTTTGAAAACCCGCGCAGGAAGCTCGTGTCAAATCAGGCGTTAACTCTTTGCATGCTGCACCTTTAGTGTGCCATATTACATTATCAGGGCAAACTCCTCCGTCAGTATCTGGACGGTGCTCGCTCTCCAGCGATTTCTGACAAAAACACCGTATGAAGATCGGCCTTTTTTCCCGGACAGATTCCGATCGCCCGATGCTGGCTATTGTGCTGCTGCTTGTCGCCACCTTCACGCTCGGCTTGCAGGATTCGCTGATGAAGTTCATGTCATCACAAACGTCATTCTGGCAGATACAAACTTTGCGATCGACCGGCAATCTGCTGTTACTGATTTTGATGGCAAGCTTCACTGGCAGTCTGGCGCTATTGCTGCCGGTTAACTGGAAGGCCGTCTACTTGCGTGCGCTTTTTCTGGCGGTTTGCATGTTCTTTTTCTTCTCCGGGGCTCCGTTTCTGACAGTAGCGCAGATGGCGACCGGGTTGTACACCTATCCTTTTTTTATCTGTGTCATGGCAGGCCCCTTACTGGGTGAAACCCTGGGGCCATGGAGATTGGCTTCTATCTGCCTGGGGATTAGCGGTGCGCTACTGATTTTGAGCCCATGGCAGGACGGCTTCTCGGTTGTGCAGTTGCTGCCAATACTGGCTGGCTTTTTCTTCGCCTGCAACATCATTACTTTACGACGCGCCTGTCGACATGAAAGTACGCTGGCGCTGGCATTTGCGACAGGTGTTGTGTTCCTTATTTCTGGTCTGTGCGGGATTTTTCTTTTAACCGTATTTGCACCGGCAGTAACGGTACAGCAAGCGATGCCCTATGTCGCTATTGGCTGGCCGCAACTAACCCTGGCTGTCGCCGCGTTTGCAGTGTTGGCATCCCTATTAAATCTGACTGGCAATATCTGCCTGTCTCGTGCCTATCAAACTGCAGACTCCAGTCTATTGGCGCCACTTGATTTCAGTTACCTGATTTTTGCTGCGATTTGGGGCAAGATACTGTTTGATCAATGGCCTACACCGCTGACCTTGTTCGGCATGTTGCTGATTATCAGTGCAGGTGCAACTATCGCCTGGCGGGAACAGCTCAACGCCCGTTCAAGCAGTGCCACAAACCCCGGGAGTCTGGCAGATTGACGTCGGTCAATAGTACAAAAGGTGCCGCGTCACTGGCCTTGCTGGTGTTATTGTATTGCTTGCTGTTGACCGCGCTGAGTCGCGGCATGGGCGAGACCTTCGGCGTGTTTTTGCTGCCTCTGAGTACTCAGTTTGACTGGGAGCGGGCAACCGTTGCCTCAGTTTATTCACTCTATATGGTATGCCTGGGTCTCGGATCCCTTTTGTCAGGCATGGCTTTTGACCGTTTTGGCGCTCGATTCAATTACACAGTCGGCGTCACACTGCTGCTGACAGCCTACACACTGGCCGGATTCCTCACCAATCTCTGGCAATTCTATGTTGCCATTGGCATCTGCGCCGGTTTCGGTGCAGCACTGGTTGGCATCGTGCCCACCCAGAGTCTGGTCTCTCGCTGGTTCGATCGTCGGCTGGGTACGGCATTGTCCATTGCCTATGCGGGACAGGGACTCGGTGCGCTGCTAATGGTGCCACTGGCACAGCTGATTATCGAGCGCGTCAACTGGCAGGCCGCCTATCACTCGGCTGGCTGGCTGTTTGCAGCTGTCCTGGTACTGGTTATTCTTCTCCCGTGGAAAGCCATTGAACAAGGCGCAGTGGATAACCCCCGACGCGTGCAACAAGGTAAATCACGCGGAGGTCCCAGCCTTGCAGAAGCAGCCAAAACACGTGCCTTTTGGGGATTCTTTTTTATTTTTACCACCACGGCCATTGGCATCTTCGGTATCAGTCTGCAAACAGTTGCCTATTTGATCGAAAGAGGATTCAGCGAAGTTGAGTCTGCTTTGGCCTTCGGTATTGTCGGCATGTTGAGTTTTGCCGGGATGGCCCTGACCGGGCTGGCCGCCGATCGCTGGCCCCGACATCTGGTTGCCACCTGCAGCTATTTTTTGAGTTTTGTCGGCATAGCCGCGTTGTTTTTGATGCAATACCAGGCCAGCTGGTTTTTACTGGGTGTCTTTGTTGCAACCTTTGGTTTATCTGCCGGAGCTCGCGGCCCCATCATCACGACCCTGATGGCCGAGATCTTTGCCGGTCGCGGACTCGCCTCTATTTATGGCGCATCCAATTTGGGACAAGGTCTGGGAGCGGCAACCGGGGCATTTGGAGCAGGCTTGTTGTTTGACCTGACTGGTAACTACAACACCGGGTTTCTGATGTGCACTCTGTTTACGATGGCAGGAGCTGCGTTGTTCTGGATAGTCCCTGAGATACGCTACGCAAAGCGATAGCCAGCACAGCTTTTTTCGCGGAGGTGGCAAGTGGGCTATGCTTGCCAATCGAGGCTTGGGGTTTGAGCCGTTGCATTCCTCAAACAGATTTATGATCGATAAAGCTGGCAAAATAAAAGAACTACCCGCCATTATCAGTGCGCTGGCAGCAGTCTCTATCTGGGGTTGGTGGATGTCTGCGACACGGGTGGCAGCGACAGAAGGGATTGAGCCCATTGATGTTGCTTTTCTACGCTACAGTATTCCGGCAATCCTGCTACTTCCTGTCTGGCTACCCACCTTGCGTAAACTACGAGGTGCGCCGGTGTGGGCATTGCTGGCCATGCTGGGTTGGGGAGCACCCTTTTTGTGGTCGGTCACGGCCTCTGTGCAAACAGCCAATGTGGTTTATCTGGCCACTATCGTACCTTGTACAATGCCACTCTTTGCGATGGCAGCAGAAAGAATTTTTTTCAATTTCCGTCCTGGCATCAATCAGCTTGCGGGATTCTCGCTCATCGCCGTTGCCGCGTTAATCGTGATGGTCAGTGCCTTATTGGGTTCGGAAGGTATTGATCTGCGCAGTCTCGCATTGATGTTGATAGCGGCTGGTGGTTGGGCTTGCTATGTCGTTGCTTTCCGCCATACCGGACTCACCGCTGCACAAGCAGCGGTATGGGTATGCATCATGTCAACGGTCGTGATAGTGGTCATCAAACTTTTCACTGGTGGCGAATTTTTACCACTAACCCGCGAACAATTGATATTCAATGCCTTTGCACAGGGATTCGTTTCAGGTTTGGTCGCTGTGCTGTTATACACCTTTGCGATTGGACGACTGGGCTCCGCTCGCGCTGCCAGCTTCGGAGTGCTGGTGCCGGCTATCGGGGCATTGATCTCGTGGCTCTGGTTAGCAGAGCAACCTACCGGCATGAATCTCACTGCGCTGATTCTTGGCACGCTCGGTGTTGCCATCTTTAACAATGTTGTTCCGATAGAGAAGGTTTTGCGGTTTTTAAATTAAAAATGCCAGTTTGGGTGGTCAGCGTGCTATCAACTCCACACGACGATTACGACTACGGCCTTCCGCAGTTTTGTTGGTATCAATAGGCTGGGTTTCACCAAACGCTTGGGCTTGAAGGCGACTGCTTTCAATACCGCGATCACTCAGATACTGAACCACTGATGCCGCTCGTCGCAGGGACAGTTGTTGATTGTATTCAGCCGAACCCAGGCTGTCGGTATGTGCGGCAATACTGACCGGGACCGAGCTACATTCAGCCAGGGTCATGGCGACACCTTCGAGTATGCTCGCAGCGGATGCTGTCAATTTGTCAGAATCACTTTGAAACTGAACCCCATCCAATACACCATCGAACTGTTCACAAGGATTGTAAGGCTCAGGGGCCGGTTCTGCTTGGGCCGCTGCTATCACTGGTGCTGGCAATGGCTCTGGTGCAGGAGCTGGCGCTTTCACCAGCCTGACTGGCTCTCGTTCCGGCTTGCGACCGGTTCTATAGATCACGCCGAGTTGCGCATAGCGGGCGTCTTCTTCAAATGAAATACCCTCAGCTCTCAACCCGAGACCAATTCCGGTCATATACTCGACACCAGCACCGATCAGAAAGTGTGTGGAATTGTCGCGCACCATCGGGACATCGCCCACCGGAGTGTTCTCCAGATAGCCAACACCAAACCTGCCGTAACCGGTCAGGCCACGACGCTTGAATTTGTGGCGGTTTTTACCCGCATAGACCAATGCGCTGGCACCGTGTACGTGGTAGTTGATGCGCCCTCCCGGAGACAAGCCTGCGCTGCCCAGATCAGCCGAGTGCACTTCAAGTGACAATTGTCGACTTAAATCTGCACCAAGGGTGATTTGTCCACCCGCTTCCACCCGATCATTGACCGCAAAAGCCGGGATTTCGGATGTATCTGGTTGCATCCAGCTTGCACCGACACCAGTAGCGGCATAGATATGCCGACCAACGCTATCATCGGGGTCCACTTTGCGTTCAGCCAAGGCATTGCCAAGCTCAGGCTCACCCGAACCGGAAAGTAGAGACGGAAAAGTGCTGCAACCGCCAAGCGCGAGAAGTGATGCACAGGAAACGGAGAGACACAACTGGTTAAGTTTGCAAGGTAATATCATCCTTGATCCTCTGGTTTGACTATCAACAAGGTTTGCAACGCAATTTCACAACGTAAAACAATCCGAGCTGTGGACAGGACGCGCTTCACTGCGCGTTCCGTAACCACATAAAAACTATCGACCAATTTGCAGAAACAGGAAGGTTTGAAGCAAAAAAACAGGACCTGGTTCAACAGAAACACGCAGCTTCAGCGCGCCCCTGCATGATCAACAATGTGTCGTGCTGCAGAATCGGTGCCAGTAGCAGGCCAATAGCAGATCAGCGGCAGGATTTTGCCAGAGAACTTGCGGCGTTATGGCTGTAATCGATAGGTAAACAAGCCCGATTTTTCAGGATTCAGCTGGACAGCATTTCCAGAGGCAGGCCCAATAGCTGATCGCCGCTCCCGGCCAGATACATGATTATCGCCACGAACGCGGCCACCGTCAGCACATACCAGGCAGTACTGAAGATTTGTCCGTAGCGATCCAGTGGCAGCAAGAGGCTGTGATGCCGGCTACGCCATTCAAAGAGTATCTCTGCACTGCCCACTAATAGCAGGAACCCCAACAGTGCAAGCCCCAATGAATAACTGATGACAACTCCCAGTATCGCTCCCGCGATACAAACAACGAGCCCGACAACACCGTGCATTGAAAAAGTGATTGCCTGAAGCACCCTTCCTCCATCGAGAGGCAGGATTGGTAGCAGGTTGAACAAGTTCAGCAAGCAATTGAAGGAGGCGATCGCAGCAAAAATGATATTGCCGGTCAACATATAGGCCAGCAAGGCTAATAGCGACAAAAACAATCCAAACATTGGCCCCATAATAGCGATAACGACTGACTGCCAGCGGGTGTTGACACGAGAGTCCATCACGGCAAGACCACCAACAAAAGGTATAAGGTACATCCCCTTGGTTGGAAAACCGAAATACCGCATGGCGCGCAGGTGACCATACTCATGAAAAACCAGACACGCGATCAGTACCAGCGCGAACTCAATAGAGAACAACCACGAGTAGGCAGCCAGCGATCCGACAGCCAATAGTGCTTTGAACACCTTGGCACTTTTCATCAGTTTCAGCGCCAGAGATGCCAGCCCTGCAATCCCGATGCGCTGTTTTATTGGCAATGACTGTTGGGGCGTACTCTTGTTCAGGCTGCTGGTATCAGTGATACCCTGTGATTGAAGTTCACCTGCAGCAATCACTTGATATTCGACTTCGAACGGTTGCCATTGCACCTGCAGCACTAACTCACAAGCCAGCATGCCATCGTCTGTTTCGATTTCAAACAAATGTTTTACAGGGTTGATGTGGTCTTCACTGGCAGCGCGTTGCGACACCAACTGATTATCCCAAAACAGCGCCTGCCATCCCGCCATATTGGCTTCAAGGCGCAACGGGCGACCTCTTAGTTCATCATTAACCAGTTCCATCAGTAAACCTTAAGCCTTTTTAAAACACGGGACACCAGGCAAGCCGTGATAGCCGGAGCCACTAGGGTCTTACCGGCAAATTATAATCATTTAAGCGATCATCAAGAAAAGTAAAATCCTGACGCACACTTCCGATTGTGTCTTTACTGACGATCAATTGCTGAAATTGCTCGGCAGCACTGTCAAATTGCAACGGGGGGTGTTGCTCATCCACCCAGGGGCCACAAAACAGCGAACTCCCAAAATGCGCTCCTGCACGATTCAGGCTGAGCACATAACACTGGTTTTCTACCGCTCGGGTCTGGGTAAACGCGTGCCAGCTATAAAAAGACGGATCACGAGCATAGGCACCCACATGTAAAATCACATCAACCTGTTTGTGCAACACCAGTTCACGGCACAGCTCGGGAAAGCGAATGTCATAGCAAATGATCGGCGCTAACCGGATTCCGTTCACTTCAAATACCACGAGGCCTGAACCGGCACTGTTAAAGTATTCTTTCTCCATCGAATCGCCAAATTGCGCGAGGTGCAATTTTTCATAGACTGCAACAAGCTCCCCGGCAGGCGACACGACTGCAGTACAGATTTGATACTGATCTGCAACCTTCCGTGCAAAACCGTAGACAACAAAACACTGATGATCTCTGGCAAGCAAACGCCAGCATTGAAACGATGCCCCTGTATCGTGCTCGGCCACTTGCGCCAGTTGCTCAAAGCACTTTCGTGAATAATCAAGACTGGACAGTTCCGGTAACACCACAACATCAGAAGGCTGGGTCGTTAATTGTTGTTCAATCAGGTGTTTCGTGCGGCGCAGATGCTCATCACGTTGTTCCGCGCTTTGCATCGACGGAACCGCAATCTGGCAGGCAAGCAGACTCAGATTATTAGCCGATGGCTGGATAACCCCGCTATTCTTCATATTAGGCCTGTTCCATTCCGCTAGACGAAAAAGGGAAGTACTGAAAAATCTCTGAATCAAGCGTAACATTAGCCTGACTACAATCCACAGAAATATCTTCAACAGACATGCACATGAACTTGCCCATTTCCGACTGGGATACCGCCTACAACAACAGCGCGGCCGTGACTGATTCTGCAAGCTTTGCCGAGCGTTGGCAACAACAGGCCTCGGATTTCAGACAGGCTTTGTCCAGAACAGGTCAGCTACAGACAGAACTGGCATACGGGCAGGCCCCACGCGAGCAATATGATCTTTTCACGCCCACTGTTGCGCCCCTGGGGCTGGTGATTTTTATTCACGGTGGCTATTGGATGCGCTTTGACAAAAATACCTGGTCGCATCTGGCGAATGGGCCGTTACTCAAAGGCTGGCAAGTGGCGATACCCAGCTACACCCTTTGCCCCGAAACCACCATTGCTGAAATTACAAAACAAATCGCAGAAGCAGTCTGTCATCTGGCAGATCAGCATCCGGGGCCTATACGCCTTGCAGGACATTCAGCAGGAGGGCACCTGGTGTCGCGCATGATGTGTGAAAGCTCGGGTTTACCTGATAGTGTTTCCGAACAAATAGAAAAGACCGTGTCTATTAGTGGAGTCCATGATCTGAGACCACTGTGCAAAACCAGCATGAATGACACATTGAAACTTGATGATGATATGGCTGGCAAGGAAAGTCCTGTGCTACTGACACCAAGAGAAAACAGCAATATCACCTGCTGGGTTGGCGGCCAGGAGCTACCTGAATTTATAAGGCAGAGCAAGCTACTGAGCACGATGTGGTATGGCTTGGGTGCCACCACAGATGCCTTTGCCGAGCCCGGCAAACATCATTTCAGCGTCGTCGAGGGTCTGGCGCGACATGACTCGCCGCTAGTCGCAAAATTACTCGGTGAATAGCTGTGTAAAAACACAGAATGACAGGTTAATTTTTACGACCTGACCTGCCCGGGTCTTGCTGTTTGGCGCGATCGACAGATTTCTTGGTGCGTGTGGTTGCGGTGGCCGCTCCAGGGTCCTCCGGCCAAAAGTGTTTTTGGTAGCGTGACCGCATTTCCTTGCGTACTGAGGGATAACCATTAAGCCAGAAACTGCCCAAATCACGTGTTACCTGCAGCGGCCGTCGCGCCGGCGATAATAAATGTAACAACAATGGAACTTGTCCATCAACGATCGCTGGTGTGCTCTGCAAGCCAAACATTTCCTGTAATCGCACTGCCAGTACCGGCAAAGTCTCGCTACTATAGTCAATCCTGACTCTTGACCCACTCGGCACCTGCACGGAATCCGGTAGCAGACGTTCAATCACAGGCATCAGATTCCAGCCAAGTTGGTTGCACAGCAAGGCATGTAAATCAAGAGTTGCCAGATCGCGAAGTCGCATGCGGCCCTGCAACTGTGGCTTGAGCCACTCATCGATCGTTGCAAGCAAACCCGCTTCGCTAAAATCCGGCAACGGATGTCCTCCAAGCCTCGACTCGTCTACTTCCCCTTCATCGAGAAGATAGGATAACGTTCTTACACGCTGAACTAACGCTAGAGACTTTTTATCAAACGGGATACTGGCTGCTCCCTTCTTGCGGATGGACTCAACGAAAACCCGATTGACCAACTCCTGATCAGGTGCCGGATCTACTTTCGAGGTCAGAGTGATGGCACCCAGACGGCGCTCTAGCTGGCAGACCACCCGTTCTGCAGCAGAATCCCATTCGGCGCTTTGCACTTGTTCGATTGACGAATCAAACATCTCCTCAACTTCGGCCTCGGAGATCGCAGAAGCACTGAATACCCTTGCGTTCCGACCTGAGACATCCACGTCTGCAATCACCAACCAGGGCTCTATTGAGAGTGTGTCGGTTTCTCTTAACCTGGCACCACGCCCGTTTACCTGCAAATAGTGTCCAACCCCGCCCCGACGTTTGGCCACCCGCTCTGGATAGGCTAGTGCCAATAGTTGTCCGGTTGAGAGCAGACTGTCTTTAAACCGTGTTGCGATTGTCGCTTCGTTTGCAGCGTTGGATGGCTGGTCGATACTTTTCCGAAGGCGCTGAGCCTCACTGCGAATGGCTTCAATTTGACCATGTGAGGACGTGACAGTGAGATCGTTTCCCGGGCCGGAGCGACTCTTTTTTTCCAACTGACACTGCGATACTCGATAGTCAAGATCGACAGAGTCGTGCGCTGCGAACGGATCGCGGCTGTTTAGCAGAGCGGCAATGATACAAGCTTGTTTGAAAGATCTTGAGCCGCGACTGCACAACAACATATGAGCTAGTCGAGGCGGTGCCGCAATCGCTGCGAGCGCGCGGCCGTGAGGAGTAATTCGGTGTTCATCGAGCGCGGTAATACCACGCAAAAACTGCTGCGCCTGTTGATACGCCGCCTCAGGTGGCTGATCCATCCAGCACAATTCATCCACAGAGGCACAGCCCCAGAGAGCCAGTTCAAGACAGAGCCCAGCCAGATCTGTGGCGAGAATTTCCGCTTCGGTGTTTACCGCGAGACGTTGGTGCTCTTCCCTGCTCCACATCCGGTAGCAAACACCTGCACTCAAGCGGCCAGCACGACCACGGCGCTGATCTGCAGCATCCTGAGAAATCGATACGGTCTGCATTCGATCCAGCCCGGAACCATGATCAAAGCGGGCAACCCGAACCAACCCTGAATCGATCACGATGGTAATACCTTCAATAGTCAGGCTGGTCTCGGCAACATTGGTCGCCAGCACGATGCGTCGACCATCAACAACCGGTTTCATCACGCGACTTTGTTGCTCCAACGACATCGCGCCAAACACATGAACAATTTCAGGCCCGGGATCGATACTCTTGAAATGAGATTGCAACAGCCCGCCCAATTTTCTGATCTCACCGACACCGGGCAAGAACACCAACATATCACCGTCATGATCCCGGTACGCCTCGAAACAGACCAGCACCATCGCCTCCAGCAATTTCAACCTCCGGTCACTCGCAGACCCTGACCGATGATCCCTGTTTTTTGGAATCAGTTGTGATACCGGGCGGAACAATGTTTCTATCGGGAATTGACGACCGGGGCTATCGATGACAGGTGCATCCCCCAACAGACTCGATAATTTTTGTGCATCCAATGTTGCTGACATAATCAGCACTTTGAGATCGGCTCTCAACGCCGTTTGCGATTCAAGGGTCAATGCCAGACCCAAATCTGCATGGATGCTGCGCTCATGAAACTCATCGAACACAACAGTGGACACATCAGCAAGCTCAGGATCTGACTGTAAGCGACGCGTCAGAATCCCTTCGGTAACAACCAGAATTTTTGTCCTTGAAGAAACACGCTTTTCAGCTCTGACCTGAAACCCCACTGTCTCTCCAACAGTCTCACCCAACATATCTGCCATCCGCGAAGCCACCTGGCGTGCAGCCAGACGACGTGGCTCCAACATCAGGATGAGGCCCGAGTTGCAGTCAGGCAATGTCAACAGAACCAGAGGCACTGCGGTGGATTTGCCGGCGCCGGGAGCAGCAGTTAAAACGATGCGGTTATGATGTAAAAAAGTGCTGGCCAGTTCAGGCAGACAAGCCGCGATCGGCAATCCTTCAATGATGCTTTTTGCTTTGGGGGTTAAAGAATGGGGAGACATGAATTATCGGAACGGTACGACTGATTTGTTTTTAAATAAGGCAATAAAAAGCCTGTTACACAGATTGTGCACTGTTTCTAACAATACCGGTCCGATATACCAAAAACGACATTAACTGCTCTAACAGGAGCACATGGCTTAATTAAGTGTTAACACTTGTCATATCCAAACACGCTTACTTCAAACTGTCGAATGAGGCCATTATAGTCACGCCTCCAATCAGGATTTGAGGTAAAAGGTATGCTCATTCTAACTCGCAGAATCGGCGAAACAATCAATATTGGCGACGAGGTCACAGTCACCGTGTTGGGAGTCAAAGGAAATCAGGTTCGTATTGGTGTCAATGCACCGAAAGAAGTTGCAGTCCATCGCGAAGAAATCTACAAGCGGATTAAAGAGGCATGGGTTGAAGAAAACCAGCCCGTAGCTGCAGAAGCCTGATTCTTGATACCTTGAGGCAGGAGCATGGCTGTGCTCAAACCGCCAGCTCCTGTCGAAACACGCGACACTCAATCAAACAGACACAACAATCGACCACCGTTTTTTTAATCACTCAAGGCACATTTAGTCACTCAGGCCACAGACGAATCGCTGTTTGAAAATTTCTCCATTGCCCAGATAGACAGGGCTCCTGCAATTGCCAATACCAGGGCAATACCATTAGCTGGCTCTGACAAGGCCGGTACAAACCAATCGTAACCAGTCACAACTTCTTTCGGCGCTTTTCCTTCCCGCACCAATGTTTCGGTTAGTGTGTGTTTCCATGGCCAGATAATGGCAAGAGATCCAACGATAAAACCAGTCATCAGGGCCAGAGTTTGATTGTGGTAGTGCTTGAAGACCCACGACAGCAGATGTGAAAAAACAATCAGACCGAATCCGCAGCCCAAAATTAACGGCAACAGGATCGACATCTCCGCCCGACCGATCGCGCCGAGTATCAAGGCATAGTTGCCCATCAAGATCAACACGAAAGACCCGGACAAACCCGGCAAGATCATGCTGCATATCGCAACGATACCGCACAAAAACACATAGAAGAAAGACGCATTCTCGGTAGCCGGTGCCAACAGCGCGATGGCAACGGCAATCAAGGTACCCAGAGCCAGCATAGCCAAAACGCCTGGCGTCCAGCGAGTCACTGTTTTACCCACAAAATACACCGAGGCCAGAATAAGACCGAAGAAAAAAGCCATGGTCAAACGCTCATGAGAATGCAGCAAAAATTCCAGTACTTTGGCCAGCGACACAATGCTGATCGCGACTCCTGCCAGCACAGCGCTCAGGAAGGTACCATCAACGTACTCCCAGAAATCGCTGAACTGCCTGGCCAGTACCAGCTTCAGTGCTTTCACGTCAGCCGACTTGATGGCGTTGATCAAACGCTCATAGATCCCGGTGATCAATGCCACAGTGCCACCGGAAACGCCGGGGATGACATTGGCGGCCCCCATGGCCATGCCCTTTAAAAACAGACCAAAAATGGAACTCAATGACATATGTATCCTGTGCTTATGGGCCAACCCATCTAATAATAGTCAACACAAAGCAAATTCAGGGCCTGTGAAAGAACGGGTAATCGAAACCATCCGCAGTACCAAAGTGGAAGATCAATTCATAGTCACGCTAATCCAGTGAGACAGATTGTGCTGACAGACGCAAACCCAGCTGCAGGCTGCCTTCGTTGATCAGCCAGCGCCGCAAGGTGTAGCTGCGCGCACCATTGGCATGCATGGGGTCGGCGTCGGCGAGCGCACGGGCCTCGTCCATATTATTTGCCCGATAGACAATCATCCCCATCCCGGCCATTTCCTCCCCTGACTCGTCTGACATCGGCCCCGCAAAAGCAAGCTTGCCGTCACTCTCCAATTGTTTTTGATAGTCAAGATGCGCTGGCAAGTTTTGTTTAAGCTCGTCTGGTGATTTTATCGGTGTTGTGACTACCACATACAGCTCATGCGCCAGAGAACCCCGCTCTTTTGCGGCTTTTTTATAATCTGCCCATGCAACCATTCGTAAACCTCTGAATATTGAATTGAAAAAATCGATATTTACTGACAAAATCTGAAATAATCGTCATATTCAAGCCTAGCACAGTCCTATCATCAAGCTATTGTGTACTGTCAACAGGATCGTTTGAAGATGAACGCATCTGCCGATTGCACTATTATCTTGCCGAAGCCAACACCCGGCAGCATGGGCAGAACAAACGACCAAAGAAAACAAAGGTAAAAAGCCGGTATGAGAACAATAAAATGAGATTTCTGGTTGGTTCTACTGCAAACAGCAGCGAAAACCATGTCTACAACGTTGTTGACGATCAGGCCTATGATCTGACTGCGCAGGATTTCTCCATAGGCAGTGACTTGATGGCTCTGATAGAACGTCAGGATTTATCAGGTCTGGAGGCCAAAGCAGCAGCTACCAGCCCGATCTTGGTCAGCGATGTGACACCCGCCATGCCCCTGGAGCGGCCCGGTAAAATTGTCTGTCTGGGGCTTAACTATGTGGACCATATCAAGGAAGGTGGCTACGACATACCAGAGTACCCTGCACTTTTTATGCGCGGGCTTAATTCAATGATTCCAGCCGGTGCTCCAATGCTACTACCATCCTGCTCTGAGCAGCTGGACTATGAAGTCGAGCTGATGGTGCTGATTGGCAAGCAGGGAAAACATATCAGTGAAGATGACGCTCTTCAGCATGTGTTTGGCTACAGCGTTTTCAACGATGGCTCCGTGCGCAACTACCAGCGCAAAACGCACCAATGGACGCCCGGGAAAAATTTCGATGCAACCGGTCCGGTTGGTCCCTACGTGGTTACTCCGGATGAGCTGCCTGAGGGAGCAAGCGGGCTGAAAATTGAAAGCCGGGTTGGAGACGAAATATTGCAGTCGGCCAACACGTCCGAAATGTTATGGCCGGTAGCACGCACCATATCAACCATTTCTACCTATTCCACTCTGGAGCCGGGGGACATGCTGGCAATGGGTACACCACCGGGAGTCGGGCATGCTCGAAAGCCACCACGGTGGCTCAGGGCCGGTGAAGTTATTGAAGTTGAAATAGAAGGTATTGGTATTTGTGCCAATCCGATAGTGGCAGAAACCAATGTCTGAACAAACCCCGATAGACAAAGCCGCCATCGAGCAAGCGCAAGAAGCCGTCAGGTCACTTCGTTTACGCAAACAACAATTGGATAAGGATTCACTGGACCTAATCCTGACCGACGCAAGATCACACTATGCGTGGACCGACAAACCCGTTGCAAAAGAACTGCTGCGGCAGATCTACGATATAACAGCTCAAGGTGCTACCAGCATGAACAGCTGTCCAGCCAGGTTTATATTCGTCGATAGCGATAGCGCCAAAGAAAGACTGGCCAAGGCACTGAAAGACAAAAATGTTGAAAAAATGATGACGGCTCCGGTCACGGTCATCATCGCGCATGATCTCGAGTTCTGGAAGGAACTGCCTTTCCTGTTTCCCCATGAAGACCGCAGGCCGCACTTTGAAGGAAAGGCCACGCATGCAGCCGATACGGCCTATCGCAACGCTACCCTGCAGGGTGCCTATTTTATGATAGCGGCAAGAGCGATGGGGCTTGACGTTGGAGCGATGTCCGGTTTTTCCAATCAGATTGTCGATGAAGAATTCTTTGCCAACACGAGTTTGCGTTCCAATTTCCTTTGCAACCTCGGCTACGCAGATGAGTCAGCCCTGTTTCAGAAATTACCACGTTTCCCGTTCGAGAAAGCCTGTTCGATAATATAAAGAAAACGACTTTTACAACATCACCATCAGTTTTGGAGGTAGTATGAAAATGAAAACGAAAAGTTTGTTAACCGGTGTTGCCCTCGCCCTGTCACTGAATCTTGCAGCTCCGCTGCAAGCGGCAGAAACCATCAAAGCTGTTGTGATTGATGGTTACCCGGCAAAAGCCATGTGGGTAAAAGAATTCTCCGGCTTCTTTATTCCAGAAGTCGACAAGCGTCTGGCCGAAGCCGGCAACTATAAAATGGATTGGCAAGAAAGTTACGGCGGATCGATCGTCAAACCCAAAGGTGTTCTTGAGGGAATCAAACTCGGGCTCGGCGATATCGGTATCGTGACCACCATTTTTCATTCGTCAAAATTGCCTAGCCAGGCACTGTCTGCCGTAACACCCTTTATCGCAGCCGACGCCAGAGTCGTGGCGACAGCCGTCGACGAAATCGCACGCGAATTTCCGACCATGCAGGCCGAGTTCGAAAAACAGAACCAGGTCTATCTGGCCACCGGGGTCGTACTTGATACCTATCAGGTTTTCAGCCGTACACCGGTCAAGTCCGTTGCAGACCTTGAAGGTGGAAAGGTAGCCGGTGCCGGAATGAACCTTCGATACCTCGAAGGCATTGAAGGGGCTGCCGGTGTACGCGGTGGCTTGACCGATTTCTATACCATGCTGCAGACTGGTCTTGTTGATCACGCCATGTTGTGGCCGGAAGCTGCCAAGACGTTCAAAATTGCCGAAGTCGCGCCCCATATGCTGAAGGTTGATCTTGGTGCAGTTAACTCCAAAACCGTCACCGTCAATGCTGACTTTTGGAAAAAACTGCCTGAGGAAGTACAAAACGTGTTGACTGAAGTCGCTCTGGATTACCGTGATCATGTAGCATCCGTTGCCATGGATCGTGCCGCAGAAAGCGTGGCCGCTTATGAGGCTGCCGGTGGTACGGTCACTGAAATGGATGCAGCTGAGCGCAGCGCATGGGCCAGCGCCATGCCCAATATTGCCAAAGAGTGGGCAGAGAATCTGGATAAAACCGGCGGTGCTGGTACTGACATGCTCAACAGCTACATGGCAAAGTTGAAAGCCGCAGGCTTTGAACCAACCCGCGACTGGGCGGCAGAATAGCCGCAAGCAAGCCTGCACTTTTGCAGACATAGCTTTTCCAATCATGATCCCCGGGAAACCGGGGATCTTTTTAGTACCTTTGCAGGACCCTGACCTGTGAATATTTTTAAAACCCTCAACACCGTTAGCGATCGAATCGCCATCGTCGCCAATGCCATCGGCACGCTGGTAGTTTTGGCCCTGGTGACGGTTGTGAACTACGATGTGGTTGCACGTGGTGTGTTCAACCTGCCGTTTATGGGGGCAGTTGAAGTCGTGCAGTTTTCGATGGTATTGATTGTGTTCTTGCAGTTACCCGATGTCATCCGGGTTAACCGACTGACCCGCTCAGATGGCTTTTTACAACTTGCCGCCCGCCGTTGGCCACGGGCCACGCGCATCCTCGGACAATTGATTAATACTGTTGCTGGCATTTTTATGCTGTTGATTGCGATTGCAATCTGGCCTGAATTTATTGAGATGCTGGAGACAAGAGATTACTTTGGTGTACCAGGTGTTTTCACAGCCCCCTGGTGGCCGATAAAACTAACCATATTTCTCAGCGCCTCGCTGTGTAGTCTGATTTTTTTCCTTAAAGTCATTCTGGCCAGTGATAGTGCCGCAGTAACCGGGAGCAAGTGATTCGATGGACCCACTGCAGATAGGCACTGTCTCCGTTATAGCGATTGTGCTGCTGATTTATCTGGGTGTGTACATACCCATCGCACTCGGTGTCGTGTCTTTCGTGTCTATCTGGTTAATGCGGGATAATTTTGATCTCGCGATGAACCTGTTAAAGATCGCAGTTAGCGACAGTGTTATGGAGTACACGTTTGCCACTGTTCCCTTGTTTACTTTTATGGGACTGATCGTGTCGAAAGCCGGCATGGGCAGCGATATCTATGAGGTTATGAACTCTGCTTTCCGACGTGTCAAAGGTGGCATTGGCATGGCGACCGTTGGTGCCAACGCCGTCTTTGCGGCAGTGACAGGCTCATCCATCGCGTCAGCTTCCGTGTTTGCGACTGTCGCAGTACCGCAGATGCTCAAGCTTAACTACAACCCGCGCTTCGCCGTAGGGGTGGTCGCAGGTTCCTCGGTTCTGGGGATGATAATCCCGCCTTCAGCGATGTTGATTATCTACTCTCTGGTGGCTGAACAATCTGTTGGCGATATGTTTTTAGCTGGCATTGTGCCCGGATTGCTGCTGGCTGCAGCCTACATTGGGGCTATTGCATTTGCCGGACGTTTTACACCCTCATTCGTCGGTGGCGTTGATATGCCGGATGAAGAACCACTCAGTCTTGCAGAGATGCTGGGTAAAACGCTGCCTCTGGTGTTACTGGTGTTGCTCGTTTTGGGAGGTATCTATACCGGCTGGTTGACACCGGTTGAGGCCGGTGCTGCTGGCGCTACAATGGGCCTGCTCATCGCCATCGTTCGAAAACGGATGACTCTGCAAACTTTTTGGGAGGCATTGATCGAAACCGGACATATTACCGCGGCTATCCTGTTTCTGATTACAGCAGCTTCAATCTACAGCCGAATGCTGGGCCTGGCCGGTGTCCCGAATATGCTGGGCGACGTCATGAGTCAACACCAACTCAGCATCGCAACGATAATGACAATCTATGTGCTGCTGATGCTGTTTCTCGGAACACTGCTTGATACCGCTTCAATCATTCTTATCGTCGTCCCCTTGTTTCTGCCGCTGATTGAGCCGCTCGGTTTAAGCCCGGTATGGTTTGGCATCGTTACCGTGGTTGGGGCCGAAATAGGATTGCTGACACCACCTCTGGGGATCAGCTGTTTCGTGATAAAAACCACGTTGAACGATGAGCGGATTACACTCAAGGACGTGTTCCTGGGAGCGCTTCCCTTTGCGTTTGTCATGCTGATCGTATTGATTTTACTGATTCGTTTCCCGGCCCTGAGCATCGGCATCCTTGGTTAATCAACTAAGCCCAAGCAATTGAAAATTTGAAACGAGTCTGCAACACACGCAGTCCACACAGAGATAAGCACTATGCGAAACGTCACACCGGATAACATCACGGACACCTTTTTATCCTATTTTGGTGATGACACCGACCCTCGGCTGCTGGAAATCATGACGAGTCTGGTGCGTCATTTACACCAGTTTGCACGCGAGACAGAATTGACTCATGACGAATGGAACAAGGGGCTTGAGCTGCTGCGCTGGGCAGGCGATGTCACAGACGACGAAAGAAACGAGTTTGTCCTGCTATCTGATGTGCTGGGATTATCGTCGCTAATAGACATGATTCACTCCTCTGAACAGGGCACCAGTTCGTCTGTTCTTGGGCCGTTCCATATCTCCAACCCTCCAGCAAAAGACAATGGCGCTGATTTGAGTGGTGAGCATAAAGGCGAAACTATTCTTGTCACGGGGCAGGTAAAAGACCCGGATGGGCATCCCATTGCAGATGCGACCATTGATATCTGGCAGACCGCTCCCAACGGATTATATTCTTCACAGGATCCAGAGCAGGATACCTATAGCTTCCACGCACTGTTTACCAGTGACGAAAACGGCCACTATCGATTTACAACAGTAAGACCCGTCAGTTATACCGTACCGACTGATGGCCCGGTTGGAACCTTGCTCGATGCTACTGGCAGACACCCCTGGCGCCCTTCGCACCTGCACTACATTGTCAAAGCCGAGGGTTACAAGACGCTGGTCACCGAGGTGTTCCCGGATGACGATCCCTATCTTGATGAGGACACGGTTTTCGGTGTTCGCTCTGACCTGGTCATGAGCTACCAACCGCAGAGTGCAGATTCGTTTCCGGCCGAAGGCTATGAATTATCTGGCAAGGTCAGCTCGGATTACTCACGTGTTGATTTTGACCTGATACTTGCGCGTGACAGTGATTGAAGCCCGCCGACCAGCAATTACTGGCCAGGCAACTGCCCAAGCAAGCTGCACAGGCAAACTGATCGGGCAAACTGCACAGGCAAACCGATCGGGCAAACTGATCAGGCGAACTGATCAACCAGGAATTCACCGGTCAACGTATAGTGATTCACCAATCTTTCGACCGCCAGTTCTGAATCACGGTCGATAACCGCTTGAAGAATATCGTTGTGTTCCCGGGTTACATCCCGTTTTTCATAGTTGGCCGACTTTATGGCCAGAAAACGGTAGCGAATGTTCAAATCGTACAACTGATCGCAAAAACGTAACAGAATGGGCGAATCA